>CAYPSH010000242.1:1907-3308 GCA_964413445.1 uncultured Acetatifactor sp. | reverse complement strand
TTATTACTGCATTTTTTCTCTCAGCACTTCCTTTGCCTTTTCCAGCTGGTTGTCAGGATGGTCGTCGCTTCCGTAGTAAGCCTCCCCATCAAATTCACACACTACATCCGGCTCAATGCCCACACCGTGGATGTTTTTTCCGCTGGGCGTATAGTAGGCGCTGATCGTCAGCTTCACAGCAGAGCCGTCCTTAAAAGGCATGATCTGCTGCACGATGCCCTTGCCGAAGGTAGTGGTTCCCACCAGAGTGCCGATGCCGTAATCCTTGATGGCGCCGGACATGATCTCCGAGGCGCTGGCGGAATTTCCGTCGACCAGCACCACCAGCGGCACCTCCAGCTCCTTTGAGCCGTCACAGGTATACTCGCTGCGCTCGCCCGCCTTGTTCTCCGTATAGACGATCATGCCCTCCGGCAGGATCATACGGGCCATCTCCACCACCGCATTCAGGCTTCCGCCGGGATTGCCCCGCAGGTCCATGATCATGCCCTTCATGCCGGAAGCTCTCGCGGTTGCCAGCGCATCCGCAAACTGGTCGATGGAGACCTCATCAAATTCGGAGATCTGAATGTAGGCCATATCGTCCTCAAGCATGGTAAGCTCAACCGTGGGGGACTCCACCCGCCCTCTTGTGAGGGTATATTTCAGATAATCCGTCTCATTTTCCCGGATGATCGTCAGGGTGACCTCTGTGTTCTCCGGCCCCTTGATCATGGCAACTGCCTCGGAAAGGGAGAGTCCGTAGGTGGATACGCCGTCCACCTCATAGATCAGATCGTCCGCCCGAAGACCTGCCGCCTCCGCGGGGGAGCCCGCGATCGTGCCGCTCACCTTGGGAAGGCTTGTGTCCGTATCCAGGGCAACATACGCACCGATCCCGTAGTAGACGCCCTCCGTGTCACTCATGATCTCAGCCAGCTCCTCCGCGGAATAATACTCCGAGTAAGGATCCCCCAGCGCCTCCAGCATTCCCTTGTAAATTCCGTCCTGCAGCTCCTCGTCCGTCACCTCGTCCAGATAGTAATACTTGTCGATGGTGGCCTCCAGGGTCTGCAGCTTTTTCAGCACAGAGGCATCAATGGCGGAATCCTCCGCAAAGGATACCGTGTCATCCGTGCTGCCCTGCCTTGCCTCGATAAGCCTTTGCAGGGTAACCGCAAGATAGCTGATCCCCACGATCAGAAGAGCTACGGCAAGTCCCGTGATCAGTCCCGCCAGGAAGACACCCTTACCGCTGCCTTTTTCATCCTTCGGAGGCTCCTGGGGAAGCTGTGGATCTGAAATGTTGTCAAAATAAGTTGTGTTCTCTTCCATTTTGTTCCTCGTTTTCTTAAATATATTATTGCCAAATCATTACTGGCTTAAGTAGTTCCAGGGGGACACATAGGAGCCGTCCCTGCG
>CAYPSH010000242.1:0-1807 GCA_964413445.1 uncultured Acetatifactor sp. | reverse complement strand
CAAATCATTACTGGCTTAAGTAGTTCCAGGGGGACACATAGGAGCCGTCCCTGCGGACAGAAAAATGCAGGTGGTTTCCGGTGGAGCGCCCTGTGCTCCCCACCGCCGCAATGGTCTCGCCCCTCGTCACCACATCGTCCTTCTGCACATACAGGGTGGAGGCATGCATATAGATCGTGTACAGTCCGCTGCCGTGGTCTATCATCACATAGTTTCCCATCGTCGAACTGTAGGTGGCCGCCACCACCGTCCCGTCATAAGCCGCATAGATGGCAGTGCCCTTGGGCGCTGCGAAGTCAACTCCGTTGTGGAACTGCTGCACGCCCAGGGTCGGGTGTATCCGGTCTCCGTAGTCATCGGAAATTCTGGTGTAGGTGGCAAGCGGGAATTTGAACACGCCGCCGTCATAGGTCTTCACCGTACCCTGGCTCGCAAGGATCTTCTTTTTTTCCTCTGTGATCAGCGCCTCCAGCGCGGCGATCTCCTCGTCCTGCGCCTTGATCTCCGCCTCATATTCCGCAATCGCCTGAGACTTTGTGTTGATATCCGTCTCGTAGTTTGTGATATCCTGATTCTTCTGTGCGATCAGCTCCTCCAGATTCTTCTGTTCCGCCTCCACCCCGGCCTTTGTCTCATCCAGGATTTCCTTCTCCAGCTCGAGCTCCTGCTCACACAGCTCCACATATTCGCGCATTGTCTTGTAGTCCTGCCAAAGCTGCTTCTCGTAGGAAATTACCTTTTCCACATAGTCCGCCTTGTTCAGGAAGTCTCCGAAGCTGTCCGACTCCGCCAGAAGCTGCGCCACCTGCGGGTTTCCTGTCTCATATATCATTCTTATGTGCCGGATCATGGATTCTTTCTGGTTTTCTTCTTTTTCCAGCGCCGCCTCCAGCTCTTCTTCCGTCTGCTCGATCTCCGCCTCTTTCTCCGCGATCTGGGTTCTGAGGCTCGCAATGTTCTGCTCGATTTCCTTTAAGTTACTGTCAAGCTGCGCCACATAATTTTTCAGATTGCTCTTCTGGGTCTCCAGCTGCGCCTTCATGGTCTGCAGATCGCTGAGTCCGCTCTGCAGAGACTCTTTTTCTTCCTGGGCCTCTTTGATCTGTGCTTCCTTCTCCCTGATACTCTCAGAGGTGATGGAAGACAGGTTTGAAGCGCTTACAGAAAGCCCTGTGTCCCCGGGCAGCAGAACAGCGCACAGCACCGCGCAGACTGCAGCACATATCATTCTGCCTGTCCTTCTTTTCATATTCCTCACTCTCTACCGCAGCTTTTACACATGCAGATGTTTCCTGACTGTCGTGACGCTGCCCACCAGTCCGATCCCGACGCCGACCACAACCGACACAGGTGTCAGAACATTGAAAATCTCCTCGGTGGAAAGGAAGTTCATGAAATTGCTCAAAATGGCAAACCTCTCCACCACATAGGCCAGCGCATAATTATAAAGGCTGTAGATCAGAAACAGCGGGATCGCCGCCCCAAGCAGACCGATGAGAATGCCCTCAACGACGAAGGGCGCTCTGACAAAAAAGTCTGTCGCTCCGATATATTTCATGATATTGATCTCTGCCGAGCGCACGGAAATACCCATGGTAATCGTATTTTTGATCAGGAATATACTTACCGCCAGCAGGATCAGTATGATGCCCAGGGACACATACGCGATCAGCTGATTGACACCGCTCAGAGTGTCGGCTGTCACCTCAGAGTAATTGACCCTGCGCACCTCGGGGATGGAATTCAGCCAGTTCACAAGCGTGCTCTGCATGGAGACATCGCTTAAGTACACCTCGTAGTTGTCCTC
>CAYPSH010000241.1:0-3315 GCA_964413445.1 uncultured Acetatifactor sp. | reverse complement strand
GTGTCGGTGATGATCGTGGGCCATGTGACGAAGGAAGGCACCGTGGCAGGCCCCAGAGTCCTGGAACATATGGTGGATACTGTGCTTTACTTTGAGGGGGACAGGCACGCTTCCTACCGGATCCTCAGGGGCGTCAAAAACCGTTTCGGCTCCACCAATGAGATCGGTGTGTTTGAAATGCGCGACCAGGGTCTTGTGGAGGTGGAGAATGCTTCCGAGTATATGCTGAACGGCAGGCCGGAGAATGCAAGCGGCTCCATCGTGACCTGCACGATGGAGGGAACCAGACCTCTTCTGGTGGAGCTCCAGGCACTGGTGTGCCACAGCAATTTCGGCATCCCCAGAAGGCAGACGATCGGCACGGATTTCAACCGCGTCAATCTATTGATGGCGGTACTGGAAAAGAGAACGGGATTGCAGCTTGCAAACTGCGATGCCTACGTCAACGTCACAGGCGGCATGAAGGTTCAGGAGCCTGCGATCGATCTGGGGATCGTGCTGGCGGTCGCCTCCAGCTTTAAGGGGAAAGCAGTGAACCCGCGCATGATCGCCTTCGGGGAAGTGGGCTTAAGCGGCGAGGTCAGGGCGGTGAGCCTTGCAAGGCAGCGGGCTGCGGAGGCGGAAAGACTGGGCTTTCAGGTCTGTGTGGTGCCGGAAGTCTGCGCGGAGGATGTGAGGAAGAACAGTCATGTGGAGATCATTGGGGTAAAGACAGTGCAGGATGCAATCGACAGGGTACTGTAGGGAAGATGCCGGTCAAAGCGTTTGCGGCAATTCCGTGCGTATCCGCGGGAGGATCAGGCTTATGGGGGCAGCCGGGTTACGACAGAAGAATGAGACACAAAGGAAGACTTGAATTATGGCAAAAACAGGCAGTACGGCTCTCTCAGAAAAGGACAGAAAGTTCAGGGAGTTTGCCCTGACGGGAAATTTGTGGAGCGTGATCTTATATGTATGCGTTCCGTTGGCTTTTTTTCAGTTTATCAATCAATTATTCAACATTCTGGATACCATGATGGCATCCCATGTAAGCGCCCTGGCAGTCTCGGCGGTGGCTTACCTCTCCCAGCTTCAGAACATGATCTCCGCGGTGGGCGGCGGACTGGCTGCGGGGAGTACCTTAAAGATCAGTGAGGCATACGGCGCAGGCAAATACGATATGGTGAAAAAACGCCTGAGCACCCTGCTTGCCCTGTGTGCGGGCATCGCGCTGGTGGTTCTGGTGATGATCCCCTTCTCCCCGGCACTGCTGAGGGTTTTCGGCACTCCCGAGGATTTTATCGCGGTTGGGGCAAAGTATTTCTCCATCACCCTTTTCTCCACAGTGCTGAATTTTTTCAACAATGTCTATATCGCCATTGAGCGCTCCAGGGGAAATTCCCGCAGGATCTTAAAGCTGAACACCTTTGTGGTGCTGCTGAAGCTGGTCATCACAGCGATCTTTATCTACGGGCTGAACGCGGACATCACCATGATAGCGGTGGCGACTGTGATCTCCCAGAGCTTTCTGCTTGTGATGGCGGTAAAGAACCTGACCACGGGGGATGACGCCTTTACCTTTGAAAAAAAGAGCATCACCTTTCAGGAGAATGTGGTAAGCCCCATGTTAAAGATCTCCTTCCCTGTGATCGTGGAGAAGGTGGCCTTTTGCTTCGGCAAGACGGTGGTGAATTCCATGAGCAAGAACTACGGTTCCACCACGGTGGGAGCCCTCGGCATCTCCAACAATATCAACGGGATCGTGTCAGGTGTCCAGAACGGCTTCCAGGACGGAGGCTCCTCCATCATCAGCCAGAACCTGGGCGCGGGAAATACAAAGAGGGCGTTGGGAACCTTCTGGAGACTGGTGGTCATCAATGCGGCCATCGGCGCTGTGGGACTGGTGCTTTTGAATGTCTTCTTAGGGCCGATCACCTGGCTGTTTGCCAACAGCACGGGAGGGTTTAACGAGGAATTTCAGCAGCTGATCATGCATGTGTTCCGGTATGAGGCCATCGGCGGCTGTATCCCCCTGGGCATCAACAGTGCCTGCATGGCGCTTCTGTTCGGCTTCGGAAAGACAAAGCTCACACTGGTCTGCAACTTCAGCCGGGTGTTCGTGTTCCGCATTCCCATCCTCTGGGCGCTGCAGAACTTCACTTCGATCGGAAGTGAGAGCGTCGGCATCGTCATGGCAGCCAGCAACACGCTGACCGCCATGCTCTCCTTTACCGTGGCCATGTTCGTGATCAGGAATGTCAAGAAAAAAGAGTCGTATGAAAAGAGGAGACAATGAGGAAGATAAGAAAAACAGACAGGAAAAGGGCAGTGAGACCAGCCATCAGGAGAATCCTGGCTTCCGGCTTCGGCCTTCTGCTGGCAGCGTGCGTCCTTGCAGGCTGCGGAAGCAGTGAGGAGAGAGAGGCGGTCACGATCCGCGTCGGTTCCTTAAAGGGACCGACCTCCATGGGAATCTTGTTTTTGATGGATAAGGCGGATAAGGGAGAGACCGCAGACAACTATGAGTTCCAGATGGCGGCGGCTGCCGATGAACTCCTGCCCCTGATGGTAAAGGGGGAGCTGGACATCGCCCTCGTGCCCGCCAATGTGGCCGCGGTGCTGTACAATAAGACAGAGGGCGGTGTGGCCGTGGTGGACATCAACACGCTGGGCGTGCTCTATGTGGTGACGGGCTCGGACGAAGTGGAGAGTGTCGAAGATCTCAAGGGCAAGACCATTTATCTGACAGGCAAGGGCACCACGCCGGAGGCCTCTCTTCGTTACGTGCTTGCGTCAAACGGTCTGACCGAGGAAGATTATACGCTGGAATTTCAGTCGGAGGCCACGGAGGTGGCAGCGATCCTTGCGGAAAATCCGGACGCGATCGGCCTGCTCCCCCAGCCCTTTGTGACTGCGGCTCTGATGCAGAATGAGGCGCTGAAGGTGGCGCTGGATCTGAACGAAGAGTGGTTGAAGGTGGAGAACGAGCTGAAGGACGGCAGCGGCAGCGGGATGGTGACCGGCGTCACCGTGGTGAGAAGGGCATTCCTGGAGGAAAATCCGGATGCGGTGCAGGATTTTGTGACAGAACATGAACTCAGCGCGGAAGCCATCAATGCGGATCCCGAAACGGGAGCGGCCCTGGCGGTGGAGGCCGGCATTGTGGCAAAGGAGCAGATAGCCCAAAAGGCAATCCCGGAGTGCAATATCACCTGTATCACAGGCGAGGAGATGAAGACCGCCCTTTTCGCTTACCTGCAGGTGCTGGAAGACTTTAACGCAGAACTGGTGGGAGGCAGCCTGCCGGGCGACGACTTCGTGCGATAAGAGACGGAT
>CAYPSH010000240.1:0-3321 GCA_964413445.1 uncultured Acetatifactor sp. | reverse complement strand
AATACACAGGCATATGGGATGAAAATTTATACTGACAAATACTTTTTGACAATGTATTCCTTTTCGCTGACTGCGGACTGAACCAGGATCCCACCGCTGAAGAGCTTGCTGCCATCGCAGAATCCTCTTCCAGAAGCTTTAAGTCCCTGATCGGACCTAAGCCTGTCATCGCCATGCTGAGCCATTCCACCAAGGGAAGCGCAAAGCATGCCCTTGTCGACAAGGTTGTGGAAGCCACAAAGATTGCAAAGGAACAGTATCCTCATCTGACACTGGACGGAGAGCTCCAGCTGGATGCAGCTCTGGTTCCCAGCGTGGCAAAGTCCAAGGCTCCCGGAAGTCCTGTTGCCGGCAGGGCAAACGTACTTATCTTCCCCAATCTGGATGCAGGAAACATCGGTTACAAGCTGGTACAGAGACTGGGCGGCGCAGAAGCTTACGGCCCGATGCTCCAGGGTATCGCAAAGCCTGTAAACGATCTGTCCCGCGGATGTTCCTGGCAGGATATCGTCGGTGTGGTAGCCCTCACCGCTGTTCAGGCTCAGCTTGTCTAAACGCAGAGTCAAACTGACACTATATAAGACACTATATAAATAGAAAGGAAAAAAACATGAAAGTTTTAGTTATTAACTGCGGAAGCTCTTCTTTAAAGTTCCAGTTGATCGATTCCGAAACTGAAAAGTGTCTCGCCAAAGGTCTCTGCGAGAGAATCGGCATCGAAGGAAGCATGATCACCTACTCCCCTGAAGGAGGAGAGAAGGAGAAGACCACCACTCCCATGCCCGATCATACCGAGGCGATCAGGCTTGTGCTGGATGCCCTGACCAACCCCAGGACCGGCGTTGTGAAGAATCTCGGTGAGATCGGCGCTGTCGGTCACCGCGTGGTACACGGCGGTGAGAAGTTTGCGGAGTCTGTTGTCATCACAGATGAGGTTATGGCTGCGATCGAGGAGTGCAACGACCTTGCTCCTCTGCACAACCCTGCAAACCTGATCGGTATCAATGCCTGCAAAAAGCTGATGCCGGGCACCCCTATGGTGGCTGTGTTTGACACCGCATTCCATCAGACCATGCCCGAGGAAGCGTACATGTACGGACTTCCTTACGAGTATTATCAGAAATATAAGATCAGAAGATACGGCTTCCACGGCACCAGCCACTCCTATGTTTCCAAGAGGGCAGCAGAGGTGCTTGGAAAGAAGTATGAGGATCTGAAGACAATTGTCTGCCATCTGGGCAACGGCGCATCCATCTCCGCAGTCAAGAACGGCAAGTGCGTTGATACATCCATGGGACTTACTCCTCTTGAGGGCCTGATCATGGGAACCCGTTCCGGTGACATCGATCCCGCCATCATTGAGTTCCTCGCTCACAAGGAAGGCTTAAGCATTGACGAGATCATGAACATCCTCAACAAGAAATCCGGTGTTCTCGGCCTGTCAGACAACCTTTCCTCCGATTTCCGTGACCTGGAGGAGGGGTATGAGGCAAATGATCAGAATGCGATCCGCACCCTTCACACCTACAGCTATCGCGTTGCAAAGTACATTGGCTCCTATGTGGCTGCCATGAACGGCGTCGATGTGATCTGCTTTACAGCCGGTGTGGGTGAGAACGGACCTATGATCCGCAACATGGTATGCGAGTATCTGGGATACCTGGGAATCCAGATCGACCAGGAGGCTAACAACAAGCGCGGCCTGGATATCGTGATCTCCACACCCGACAGCAAGACAACTGTTATGGTGATCCCTACCAATGAGGAGCTTGCCATCGCGAGAGAGACCGTGAGACTGGTATAAAATGCGGCGATCCCTGACAGTCCGCTGAATCAATTCTGTATGTACGCAGCCGGAGCAGAAATGCTCCGGCTGTTTGCTGTTCTCTTTCGCAAATATTTCTTCTTTCGTTACAGGTCAGATACAACTTCATGCCACAATGGATCCAGATGCGGTGAGGAGCAGCAGGCTGCAAACCGGCAGGAATTTGGGAGAGTGCATCGTGTTTGAAAGGAGAGGAACATGGAAGCCTATAAGGAAGCAATGGTACAGAGCAAAGCGGACAGTAGAGCACGTGGCAGGAGCGCACAGGATGAGAGGGAGCTTCGGCGCAGAAGGCAGACACAGCTTCTGTACCGGGCAGCCGCAAAAGAAAAGCGGCGTGCCGGAATCCTGGTCAGGATCCTGGCCGTGCTTGTGATCCTGAATTTATTGCTTCTGTGCTGCAGCTTTTTCCATGTCAGGAGCCTGGATAAACGGATAGTCAGCGCGGCCGAAAGGATGCAGACTGCGGCGGATGAAAATGAGGGGGAGGGGAGTCTGGGAACCTATCAGGCGGCACCGGACAGTCAGTCCGTGACGGAGGGCGTGGTACAGCAGGCAATCGCAGAAAACAGCTATGCCGACCTTTGGGGGCTGCCCCTGGTGGACAGGCCCCAAAGCAGGACGAGGGAGCAGGTGACAGAGCGGCTCTTAGAGCTTTCCGGTGACAGCGGGACGATTGCAGAGATCTGCCAGGATTTCAGCCGCTATCCGGACAAACTTCTGGAGGCTCTTGCCAACAACCCGGAGATGGCTGGTTTTGTCTCGGGTTACCCTGAGGCGGAAAAGAAGGCAGCGGGAGGGCTGACGGAGGGCGAAAAGGAGCAGGAATTTCCGCTGCTTTTGCAGTGGGACCCGCGATGGGGGTATGCAGAGTACGGGGATGAGAGCAATATCGGGCTTTCAGGCTGCGGACCGACCTGTATTTCCATGGTGCTTTTTTATCTGACGCGGGATGAGAGCCTGACTCCGGACCGTATCGCGGAATACAGCATGAATAACGGCTATTATCTGGCCGGGACAGGTACCAGGTGGGCGCTCATGGAGGATGTGCCAAAGAAGTACGGGCTGGAGGTGGCTCAGCCGGGAGCGGATGAAAAAACTGCCAAAAGCGCTCTGGACGAGGGCTGTGTTATCATTTGCTCCATGGCGCCCGGTGATTTTACAGCCGGAGGACATTTTATAGTGATCTATGGGTATGATCCGGAGGGCTTTCTGGTAAATGATCCCAACTGTGTAGCCAGAAGCAGACAGCATTGGACATGGAGCACATTGGAGAATCAGATAAAGAATGTCTGGGTGTACAGCAGCACACTTTAACGCTTTTATGTAAAAAAGTACTTGACACTTTATTTGTCAGGGAGTAGTATGAAAAAAGAAATTGAATAGCGGACACAAACCGTAGATGTGGAGATAAAAACAGAACACAATATCTATTGTAAGTGCACCTACAGAGAGACCGGAGGCTGAGAAAGGTCGGAACGCAGGCTGTTAAATGG
>CAYPSH010000239.1:0-3331 GCA_964413445.1 uncultured Acetatifactor sp. | reverse complement strand
GAACGATTGCACGACCCATGGCAACACGCTGTCTCTGACCACCGGACAGAGCCTTGGGCTTTCTGTCAAGGAGGGGTGTCAGGTCAAGGATCTTAGCTGCTTCCTTAACCATCTTGTCGATCTGATCCTTGGGAACCTTTCTCAGCTTCAGACCGAATGCCATGTTATCGTATACGGACATATGAGGATACAGAGCGTAGTTCTGGAATACCATTGCGATATCGCGGTCCTTAGGCTCTACATCATTGACAACTCTGTCACCAATCTTCAGTTCTCCGGAAGAAATATCCTCCAGACCTGCGATCATACGAAGTGTGGTGGACTTACCACATCCGGAAGGTCCTACGAAGATGATGAACTCCTGATCAGCGATTTCAAGATTGAAATCTTTTACTGCTTCGAAGCCGTTGGGGTATACCTTACAAACATTTGTTAAGGTTAAGCTTGCCATAATATTAAACTCCTTTCACACTCACATTTTTATGTGGTTCTACGGCGCACCGCCGTTTCAGATGAATTAAGTATAGCTGAAATGAACTTTGTGCGCCATACCACTATTCAACAAAGATTTTAACGCATATTGTATGAATTGCTTATAAACTTTGAATTTTTTTTCACAACCTGACGTTTTCAACAAATTCCTGATGATTTCTTAGGCATTTTAGACAACTTTCAGTTCGTCGGCGTATCTTCGGTCAGGGAAGGGTCCAGTTCATCCTTGAAAATCCTCTCATCTTCACCCTCCGCATCCGTCTGCTCCTCTGCGGGAGGATTTTCCTCCAGGATCTGGTTCTCAAGCTTTTCGAAGAATTTCGTGTACAGCTTGGCGGAAAGCCAGGCGGGAACAGAAAGCCCGAAGAGTATCACGATCGGGATGACCCTCGGGAAAAGGAAAAAGACCACAGGCGGGATTGCAAACAGAATGACCATGAGGATGGTCTTCGGGAACTGCATGATGCTCATGAGGAACGCATTCTTGATGGTGCGCCACACAGTATTTTCAAATTTTGCAAGCACGGGAAATACAAACATGATCGTGAATACCAGCAGAACTGCCACAACAATGATCACGACCTGCAGGACCTTGCTGAATTCCAGGCCGGAGTACTTCATGATAAAGAAATCGCCCACAAGGATCGCTGCCGCCACGACGACCATGAGCCAGATCAGAGTAGCCTGTTTGAAATTCTCCCTGAAGGATTTGAAAAAGCCTTTTGTGATATAACACTCCTCATCCCTGACGATCTTCAACGCCATATAGTGCAATGCTGTCAGGGATGCGCCTGCCGTGATGACCGGAATACAGCAGATCAGCGCCAGGACATTCAGCCACATCAGATCCGCCATTTTCCCCAGCGCCTGCATGAACGGACTGTCCAAATTGAATAACTTCATACCCAAATACCAACCTTTCGTCTCATTTATTTGTATATCATAAATCTTCGGTTCAAAGAGGATGGCCATCCGGCCGTCTCCTGCCATTCATAAGATCATTCCGTCCTAAAATACCTTCTCCATGTCTGTCACCCGGATGCCGGCGATCTCCATCTCCGGCTTTACCACCCGGAATCCCAGCTTTCTGTAAAAGTTTACCGCGTACGGGGCAGCCTGCAGAGACATATATCGCTCCCCCTCTTCTTCCTTCAGATAGGTGCACAGGCTCTCCATGATCGTCCTGCCCACTCCCTGACAGTGATATTTTTCATCCACAAACAAAAGCGACAGGTGGTTTCTGTTGCGGACGGATCCGGCTCCGATCACCTGATCGCCGTCCAGAGCTACCATCAGCTGGTACTCCCCCTTCAGGAAAGAAATATAGAGATTGTCGTTGGTGATAAAATCAAAGAAGCTTTTGATGCCTTCCTGTGAATAAACCTGCCCTTCAAACTTCAAAAAAGTCCGCCATATCATCTCCATGGCAGGTGCCCATTCACTTTCCTTTGCCCATCTGACTTCATAGGACGTCTTTTCTTTTTCTTCTTTCATTTTTTTACTCCGGCTGCTTCAACACCGTTTCTTCCAGCCATCTGTAGATATCCTGCATGACCTCGCTGCGGTTTGTCTCATTCAGGAGCTCATGCCTTGCACCTTCATACAGCTTCAGGCTGACATTCTCCATGCCTGCTTCCCTGAAGGAATCATACACCCTGCGCACGCCCCTCCCGTAATCACCCACAGGATCAGCCGTGCCGGATACCATATACACAGGAAGGGATTTGGGAATCCTTTCGATATTTTCCTCCCTGTTCAGTCTGGCCAGCAGTTCAAATAAGGTTCTGAAGCCGTTCACCGTAAACACAAAGCCGCAGAGCGGGTCTTCCACATATCTGTCCACCCTGCCGGCATCCCTCGAGAGCCAGTCAAAAGAAGTTTTCGGGTTTTCAATCTCCTTTGTATAGCCGCCAAACGCCAGCCTGTCGATGAGATGGCTCACATGCCCGGAGCCGCAGAAAAGCTGCTGCAGGGCTGCCACCGCCTTTGACACATTCACAAGCGCTTTCGGCTGCATGCCTGTTCCCATCACGATCGCGGCGGAAATACCCGTGCCGTACCGGAACATATAATTCCTCACAATAAAGGAACCCATACTGTGTCCCATGATGACATACGGCACGCCGGGGAAAAGCGCCTGGGTGTTCTTTTTCAGCCTGTGTGCATCTCTCACAAGGACGGTCGCCGGATCCTGTTCGCAGAAGTAACCGTACTTCCCGTCCTTTCCCACGGACTTACCATGCCCCAGATGGTCTTCTCCCGTCACCACGATTCCCCTGTCCGTCAAAAACTGCGCAAACTCCTCATAGCGTTCAAAATATTCTGCCATGCCGTGTACAATCTGCACCACACCCCGGATTTTCTCCGGTTCATCCGGCAAGTATCTCACCGCGTGAAGCTGACTCTTACCGTCTCTGGAATCGTAAAAAAACTCCTCTTTTTTCATATTGATGCCTTTCTGCAATCCCCGGGCCGCAGCCCGGTTCCTGTTCAACAGCCACTATGGGAAGTATAACGCATTTTCGCTTATTTTTTAAGTACTTTATATAAATTTTACAGTTTGCTCCTCAAGGATAAAAAGTGCGGTTTCCCGCCTGTGTGGAAAACGAAGCCGTTCCGCAGCACTAGCACACCTCTGCGCCCGCAGGCATATCCTTCTCAGGCACCATCAGCGCAAGGTTTCCGTCCGCATCCTCCGCGCAGAGCAGCATTCCCTCGGAGACCACACCCGCCAGTGTCGCAGGCTTTAAGTTCACCAGCACCATCACCTTCTTGCCCACCATCTCCTCAGGCGTATAATGCGCCTTGATGCCGGACACGATCTGCCTTACCTGGCTGC
>CAYPSH010000238.1:0-3367 GCA_964413445.1 uncultured Acetatifactor sp. | reverse complement strand
CAAAGGCAGATAGAAATAAGGCTGTAAGATCCAGCGTAAAGACTGCTATGAAGAAGGTTTTCGCTGCGATTGAGTCCGGCGATAAGACCGCTGCTCAGGCAGAGCTTGTTGCTGCGACCAAGACCATCGAGATGGCCGGAAGCAAGGGCGTTTATCACAAGAACAACGTTGCCCGCAAGGTTTCCCGTATCAGCAAAGCTGTCAACGAAATGGCTTAATTCTTTACAAAACATAAATAGACAAAACAAAAAGAGCATCCATACCGTCATGTGGATGCTCTTCTTTTTTTATTTAATGTCTGTGGCCTCCGCCTCCGTGGCTGGCGCCGCTGCTGCTTGTATGGTGGCCGCCTCCGCCGCCGGAAAAACCTCCCCCGCCGCCGTGAGAGCCTCCTCCGCTGTTGTTCTCGATCCTTCTGCTCACCACTCTCTTTCTGAGGAAGTCATCCCGCTTTTGGCGCAGGATCGGCTTGCCTCCCGGCACATAGGTGGTCGGCGTCACTGTCTTCTGCGCCTTGTTCCGCTTCAGATGAATCCCCGCATAAACGAGCGAAGCCACAAAGGCGATCAATACTGCCTGCAGCACATTCGTGCCCACATCCACCCGAAAGCTCCCGTCCATGTAATCGCAGACCTGATCGATGTAGGCCTTGTACGCCTTGTAGGGATTGGAATCATAATACACATCCACTGCGTAAAGCACATTGTCCACGTTCCGTGTGCTAAGACGCTGCTCCACGCTGCCACTGGTGCTCAGCCATTCGCCTCTCTGACCCTCATACCGATTGTCAAGGAGAAGGGAACCGTCCCCCTCAAAGCTCTTGTTGTAGCCGTAACCGTTTTGGTCCCAGAAGTCATCCGCCAGACTTCTCATGTTCGTCTCCCAGTCTGCGGAGGTATAACCGTACTGGGTTCTGGCAGCCTCCCCCTCCACGGGCTGGCTGATGGTCATGATCACAAAATCCACATGATATCTCGCCTCTTTTTTCGCTATATAGCGTCTCAGCTTCTCCTCCTGCCGGTCCGTCAGCACATCCGCATAATCATAGACACGTTCCTCCGGCGCCTGGGTGTTGCTCCTCGGCACATTGTTGCTGATCTTATCGGCAATGTATGCCCCCACAGTCAGGACAAGCAGGATACCTATCGCCAGGAACCAGAAGCGGAAATAGTGAAGGTACTGCCGGATTGCCTCTTTTTTGATGTCTTCGCCCATTTTTTACGATCCTTTCATGCTTTTTTACAGCCATGCTGCCAGAAGCGGCACCATGGACAGGATTGCCGTCAGGCACACGAAGAGAGTGCCCGCATAGGCAAAGAGTTTCTTCTTTGAGAGAGGTGCGATCCCCACAATCTTCCCCGTCTGCCCGTTCACATAAAAGGGATATTCCTGTCCGTTGTAGGTATAGAGATATTTCCACACAGGCAAAAGCCCGTATTCCGCCTCCCCTTCCGCCGCTCTCACATCCTCCTTCAGAGGCTTCACGGCCGTATAACCGGAATAGCTGGCTCTGAGGAGCGTCTTCGCATCCTCCTGCATCTTTTTATGGGCGCGGTTTTCTATCTCAGGCGACTCAAAATTGTACTTTTCCCCGTAAAAGCCGGACATAAATTCCGGCTGAAAGGCCTGGAGCTGATTGTACTGATAGGGCTCCATCAGATCCATCACATCGTCCGGCATCTGTATGGAGGCATCCACAGGGATTCTTCTGAACGCAATATCCATGTCTCTGACCACACTGAAATAAGAGGTCTCGGTATATCTCATTTTCCCGCTGTCCCAGCTTCTGACCTTGGTGCCTTCTCCCCTGAATTCACAGTGCGTGTCATAATTGTACAGCCAGTACGGCACGTAATAGCCCTGCATGCCGTTTAAGCGCACCTCCGACAAAAAATCCGTGGGAGCGAACAGATTCCTCCTGAATTTTTCTCTGATGGACTCCTTACAGGTCTCCTTCCCAAGCTGAAACGGAATGATCAGCTTCGGCTGGTACTTTTTCTCAACCCTCTCGTTGAAGATCAGATAGGTATCACAGTAAGGGCACTGTGTCGCAGAGGTATGCTCCTCCACCGGAACCTCTCCGCCGCAGTTCGGACAGATCTTCATCTCCGGGGAAGACCCTTCTGCCCGCTCATCGCTTTGTTCGCTCTCACAGAAAGGGCAGAACATCTTATGCTTCTCCGGGCTGTATACCACATTGCCGCCGCAGTTCTTACATCTAAAAAACATATGTCAGGTTCCTTTCTTGTTTCAGGCTTCGAGACCGCCGCAATTTCCGGCCCGTCCGGACGGGTTTGCCGCGCAAAAAGGAACTCCCCTGCCCTATCGGGGACAAGGGAGTCTCTCCATTGGTCGACTGCGGCTTATTTGTTGTAGCAGACAATCTTTCCGAAATCAGGCTTTAAGGAAGCGCCGCCCACAAGGCCTCCGTCGATGTCGGGCTGTGCAAACAGCTCAGGAGCGCTGGAAGCGGACACAGAACCGCCGTACTGGATACGGATGGCTGCTGCGGTTGCGTCGTTGTAGATCTCAGCGATGCAGTCACGGATCGCCTTGCACACCTCCTGTGCCTGCTGGGTGGTTGCAACCTTGCCGGTGCCGATCGCCCAGATGGGCTCATAGGCAACCACTGCGGAAGCAGCCTGCTCTGCGGTCACATTCAAAAATGCGATCTTGATCTGCTGACGGATAAAGTCGATGGTCACGCCCTGCTCTCTCTGGGTCAGGGTCTCACCGCAGCAGATGATGGGGGTAATGCCGTGCTCAAATGCCTTGAGGACCTTCTTGTTGACCGTCTCATCTGTCTCAGCGAAGTATTCTCTTCTCTCGGAGTGGCCGATGATAACATACTTTACGCCTGCATCCACAAGCATGTCAGGAGAAATCTCGCCGGTGAAAGCACCCTTCTCCTCGAAATACATGTTCTCCGCACCGATCAGGATGTTGGAGCCCTTTGCAGCCTCAATGGCGGGAATGATGTCTACTGCGGGCACGCAGAGCAGCACATCCACATCGTCATTCTTTACAAGAGGCTTTAAGGTATTGATCAATTCCACTGCCTGGCTGGGAGTCATGTTCATCTTCCAGTTTCCGGCAATTATCTTTTTTCTTGCCATGGGTTGATTCCTCTCTTTCTAATTTCTTCTTTATTCGCAGGATTCGCAGACACGCCGAAAATGCCGAGCATTTCCGGCGGTGCGTTGCACCCTCATAAAATCATTTCTACATTCATGTTCATGCGAGCATGAACTGAACGGAGTCATGATTTCACTCGGTCTGCTCATCGCATCACTTGTCATCCGCTGCTGCGACACACGGTGTCGCAGTTATGCAAGTTTCTCTTACTTGTCGTCTGCTGCTGCGACAC
>CAYPSH010000237.1:0-3367 GCA_964413445.1 uncultured Acetatifactor sp. | reverse complement strand
GTAGCTGCCGCCCAAACGCAGGACTCCGATAGGGTTATTTTTGTGAAATACGGACACAATGATAACAAATGCGCATGCAACGCGCCATTGGCGCTTATGCAAGGAAATGCGCAGAAATGAGGAATAAAATGGACTTTTTCGATGTTTTGAAGATGATCGGGGGACTGGCGCTTTTTCTGTACGGCATGCACATGTTGGGGGACGGGCTTGCAAGGTTTTCCGGCAGCAGGTTTGAGAGCGTTCTGGAAAAGCTGACCGACAATCCGTTCAAGGCGGTGCTCATGGGAGCCGGGGTGACGGCTGTGATCCAGTCCTCCTCCGCAACCACGGTCATGGTGGTGGGATTTGTCAATTCAGGGATCATGCGGCTGGAGCAGGCGGTAGGCATCATCATGGGGGCGAATGTGGGGACCACCGTCACCTCCTGGATCCTGGGGGCGGCGGGCATCGACAGCTCCTCCTTCTGGGTGAAGATGTGTAAGCCAACCTCCTTTTCTCCCCTGCTGGCTCTTTTGGGCATCGGATTTCTGATGTTTTCCGGGAGGGACAAGCTGAAAAATGCGGCGGTGATCCTCTTAGGCTTTGCCATTTTGATGTTCGGAATGGACACCATGAGCAGCGCTGTGAAGCCGCTTGCAAATGTGCCGGAATTCACCGGGCTTCTGACCAGGTTCTCCAATCCGGTGCTGGGGATGCTGATGGGAGCCGTGCTGACCGCAGTGATCCAGTCCTCCTCCGCATCGGTAGGCATCCTGCAGGCACTGTGCATGTCGGGAGCGGTGGGCTACGATGCGGCCATCCCCATTATCATGGGACAGAACATTGGCACCTGTGTGACAGCAGTGCTCTCCGGCGTGGGAGCGAACAGAAATGCAAAGCGGGCGGCGCTGGTGCATCTGTACTTCAATGTGATCGGCACGGTTTTGTTCCTGGCGCTGTTTTACGGCATAGGCGCCCTTTACCGTTTCCCCTTTCTTGATGAGGCGGCAACGCCCTTCGGCATCGCGGCTGTGCACACCGTCTTCAATGTGGCGGCAACGCTTTTTCTGCTTCCCTTTTCCAAAGGGCTTGTGCGTCTCGCAGAGCTCACTGTGCGGGAGGATACAAATGGGCAAAAGGAGGATGGGGACGAAGTGCTGCCCCATCTGGATGTCCGGTTCCTGGAGATGCCGGCTTACGCTGTGGAAATGTGCAGGGATGTGGCGGTGACCATGGCGGGGCTTTCCGAAAAGGCCATGAAGCTGGCTCTGGAGCTGCTTTCAGACTACCGGAAGGATTCTGCCGAAAGGGTGGTGGAGCTGGAGAAGCGGGTGGACCGGTTTGAGGATGAACTGGGAAAGTACCTGATAGATTTAAGTGCCAGAGACCTGTCTGAGCAGGACAATCATACGGTGACCTGTCTGCTGCACTGTATCGGAGATTTTGAGCGGATCTCGGATCATGCCAGAAATCTGAAGGAGGCGGCGGAGGAGATGTACGACAAGAAGCTTTCCTTTTCCGGCCGGGCAAAGGCGGAACTGGCGGTGCTTGGGCGGGCAGTGTCGGATATCCTGAAGCTCACGGTGCAGGGCTTTGCCGGAGAGGACAGGGAACTTGCCGGACAGGTGGAACCTCTGGAGGAGGTGATCGACGGACTGAATCTGGCTGTGAGACAGAGGCACATCGGGCGCCTGAAGAGCGGAAGCTGTACCATGGAACTGGGCTTTATCCTGTCGGATATCACCACAGATCTGGAGCGTGTGGCGGATCATTGCTCCAATATCGCGGTCAGCCTCCTGCAGAAGACTGAGAGGGAGCTGGAGCCGCACGCTTATCTGGATGGATTGAAGTCGGAGGGGAGCGGGGAATTTAAGAGCATGGTAGAGGTATGCAGGGAGAAATACCGCCTGCCGGACTGACGGCATTCCTCTGCGGGCAGAAGCTGTCTTAAGATATGGGGCACGTGACCGTGGGAAGGTGAACCAAACGGTCAGTGCCCCTGGCTGTCGCTGTCTGTCTCCTCCGGCGCGCCGGGGGAGGTGCTGTTTTCCGGTGTGTCCGTATCTTCGGGCAGGGTCATCAAAACCTTGATGATGCGGGCCTGGTCGATGCCCTGGACCTTCAGGCGGATGCCGCCTGCCAGAGTGACCTCCTCGTTGTCCTCGGGAAGCCTGTCCAGATTCTCCAGGACAAGTCCGCCGATGGAGTCGTAATCTTCGCTGTCCAGGTGCGTGCCGAGCTCGTCGTTGATGTCGTCCAGCTTCATGCTGCCCTCCACCAGCCAGGTGCGCTCACCGATCTTCTGGATCAGGTTCTCCTCGTCCGCATCGTATTCGTCACGGATCTCGCCCACGATTTCCTCCAGCAGATCCTCCAGCGTGATCATACCCACAGTGGCGCCGTATTCATTCAGCACAAAAGTCACGTTGGTGGTCTTTTCCCGAAGTTCGATGAGCAGATCGGCAACCTTTTTGTATTCATAGGTATAGTGGGCATCCCGCAGAATGTCCTTCACGGAGAAATTCGCCTCATCCTCCGTGAGGATGAAATCCTTGATGTTGATGATGCCGATGATATTGTCGTTGTCGTCCTGATACACGGGAAGTCTGGTGTACATGGACTCCCGGAAGACGGAGAGCACTTCCCTGTAGTCGGCCTCGATGCTGACAGAGACCATATTGACGCGGGGGATCATGATATCCTTGGCCTGTGCGTCCGAAAAGTCAAACACGTTGTAGATCATTTCCCGCTCCTCGGATTCGATGACACCGTCCTCATGGCTGACCTCCAC
Organism: uncultured Acetatifactor sp.; assembly: GCA_964413445.1. Taxonomy (GTDB): domain Bacteria; phylum Bacillota; class Clostridia; order Lachnospirales; family Lachnospiraceae; genus Acetatifactor. Next base: position 597 of record CAYPSH010000237.1, on the reverse strand, counting down.
ATAGGTGCGCAGTTCCGCCTCTGTCATGGTCGTGATCCGCTTTGACGGGTCGATGTGCATCAGGCGCAAGATCCCGTTTGCCATCTTGTCCACGACAAAGATGACGGGGGTAAGGATCTGCATCAGCCAGTATATGATGCCGCTGTAGGTAAGGGAAAGCTTTTCCGAGGAAACCATCGCCCAGGTCTTCGGCACGATCTCGCCGCAGAGCAGGACCACAACGGTAAGAATGCCGGTGGCGATCCCTACAGCCAGATTGATCCGCATGGCAAGGGTGGTGGCAAGAGCGGAGGCGGACAGGTTGACAACATTGTTGCCGATCAGAATGGCGCTCAGCATTTTGCTGTAGTTGTCAAGTATCCGGTTGACCCGCATGGCCCGTCTGTTGCCCTCCTCCTCGAGGGTGCGCATCCGGACGCGGTTTACGGTGGTGAGTGCTGTTTCCGCAGAGGAAAAAAAGGCGGACAAAAGCACGAGAATTAACAGAAAGATCAGTTGTATGACACCTGGGGTATCCAAAAAATTTCACTCCTTTAAAAAATATACTTTATTTAATATACATGACAGGAAGCGTGGTTGTCAAGTTCTTCTACAGAG
>CAYPSH010000236.1:0-3370 GCA_964413445.1 uncultured Acetatifactor sp. | reverse complement strand
ACAAGCTGTCCCTCGCTCTTGACCCCAATTCCGGTCTTGGAGAGGGCCAGGGCATCCTTAAACTTAAAGTGGATCTTGGAGTAGAGATCGATGCCGCTCTCCGCCTCGAGGCTCTCAAACTCAATGCTCTCGTAATTACAGCCGAGAAGCTTGAAGATCGGGAGCAGGGTGTAGCTTCCGAATTCAAGGAAGGCACCGCCGTACACCTCATCCTTCATTTCTCTTTTTTCAGGGGCTGTAATCCTGGAAAAACAGGCCTCAACATCCTTGATCTCTCCGATCTTTCCGTTTTTCGCAATATTCATCATCTGCTCGAAGCCCGGGCAGTATGCCGTCTTGATGCCCTCCATCAAAACGACCTTCTCCTCCTCCGCAAGGGCGTAGAGCTCCTCTGCCTCCTCCACGGTAAAGGTCAGCGGCTTCTCGCACAGGACATGCTTCCCGTGTTCGATAGCTGCTCTGGCATAGTTATAATGGGTCTGATGGGGGGAGGCGATGTAAATGGCATCCACCCGCTCCATAAAATCTCCAAAGTCCCCGCTGTAGCTCTCCAGCTCATATCTTTTTGCAAAAGCGTCCGCACTTTCCTTGTGCGGATTATAGACCGCCCGGGTGCTGACGCCGCTGACATATTTTGCCTCCGATAAAAATCTGGGGGCAATCCGCCCTGAGCCCACAATGCCCACCTGCACGATGGGGTATCTTCCTTCCCGCAGCTTGGTGGAGGAGATGTTGGGGGTTCTTTCTATATAGACTACCTCGCAGTAGTCCTTCAGGTAGTCGAAGGTTCCCATCCAGTCGGAGCCGATCGCAAAGATGTCGATTCCCATTTTCTGGATGTCTTCCTGCTTCTGGTTCTCGTGATCCTCGATGATGATCTCATCGGCAAAGCCGGAGTTCTTCACATTCTCAACCCGTTCCAGCAGGGTGTTGACCACATTCAGCTTCCCTCTGAGCATGTCAAAATGCTCTGTGGTGACCCCTACTACCAGATAGTCGCCCAGTGCTTTTGCTCTCTTTAACAGGTTGTAATGTCCTTCATGAAACAGATCAAAGGTTCCGTATGTGATGACCTTCTTCATTTTGTCTCAGCATCCCTTCTCCACGTAGTTGGTGATCACCGCATCCGCACCAAGTGCGCGCATTCTGTCAAAATCCGTCTCCTCGTTTACTGTCCACACATGCACTTTGATCTTCTTTGCGTGGCAGGCCTCCACCACTCCCGGGTACAGAGCATTCCCGACAGAAGGGTGTACCGCATCCATCCGGTATCTGCCCGCATACTCCGCAATGTCCGCTATCCCGTCGGAATAGAGGAATGCTGCAGGCGCAGATGGCTTTCGTTCCTTGATCCTACACATGGAGGAATGATTGAAGGAAGAGTAGATCACATGATCCTCCAGACCCTTTTCCTCCACCATCTTTAAAACCTTTTCTTCCAGATTTTCATAAAAGATCCGGCTGTTTTTCAGCTCCAGGTTGATGGTCATGCCTGTCGCTTTCAATAAATCCAGCACCTCCGCGAGAGTTGGGATTTCCGCCCTCCCGTAGGCGGGGAAATTCTTGTTCACATCAAAGCGCCTCAGCTCTTCCAAAGTAAAATCTTTGACCCAGCCCGTCCCATTGCTGACCCTGTCGATGCGCTCATCGTGGATGACCACAGGGATCCCGTCCTTTGTGAGCTGGACATCCAGCTCCACCCCGTCCGCTCCCATCCGGTACGCCAGTTCAAAGGCGGGTAGTGTATTCTCCGGCGCATGGCCGCTGGCGCCCCGGTGCGCCCAGATTTTCATAGGGCGGGGCGAATGCAAAACTGCGCTGCACCCTTCACTGCGCCCTGATTTCTTTTCAAAGGACACTTCCCGGTCTTCCCCTGCCCCGAAGCGGATCAGAGAAAGCTTCTGCTCCTCAAAGTCGATCAGCAGGCTGTCCCACAAGTCCTGGCTGACAGTGTCCGCTTCCCTCTTCTGTGTCACAGCGCCTTCCGGCTTTTTATCCGTAAAGTATTCCAGCTTGGCACAGCCCACAGAGATGATGGGAAAAGATGCCCCATCATACACGAAGTCCGCGTGAGTGTGCCCGTAAAAGAAACCGATCACCTGATACTGCTCTTTTGCGTTACACTCCTCCAGAAGCTCCAGAAGCTCCTCCCCGTTTTGGATGTAGTAGCTCCAGTAGTCCAGCTTTGCCAACGGCGCGTCGTGGGAAAAGATCAAAAATTTTGTCCCGGCAGGCGCCTCAAAAAGCACCTTTTTCAGCCACACAAGCTGTGAGCTCCGGTACCCGTATCTGACCGGCGCCTTGTCGTCAAAAGAATTTATAAAAACCATCCTGACAGAATATTCAGGACAGTCGATATAGTAGTCCAGCCCTTCTTCGGAGGGCAGTCTGTATAGCTCTCTCATCTCCTCTGCCGCAAAGGAATTTCTGCCGTTTCGGAAATAATTGCTGTCGTGATTCCCGGGGGTAATATAAACCGGGGTGCTGTGCTGCTGCCGGTTTGCCCGTTCCTCACATGCGGCGGGCGCATCGGCCGAAGCTTTTGCACATTCATCCAGATCCCCCAGAATTTTATTGACATATTTTCTGGTCAATACCTTGGAGACCATGCCGTCTGTCAGGTCTCCAAGGTGAATGATGGCATCGTAGGAGACTGCTTCCGCCACACGCCTGATATTGCGCGCGGTGTCCTCCCAGGTGCCGTTTACTGTATAGTGCGAGTCCGCAAGCAGGCAAAGGAGCATCATCTTGTCCCCGGTATGGCCGCGCTCTTTTATCTTGCTTACGGTGTCCTGAATCTCTGTCTCAAACCAGGGCTTCTCTAAACAGGTTTCTTCCTCTCCGGTAAAGGACAGCAGGGAATCCGCCCTGTCTGTATCCTCCTCTGTCAGATCTGCCCCGTCTCTTCTTCTCACGCATACCCTGAAAAAACATTCCTGTTCGAAGATGTAGTCCTCGAAAGTGTAATCCTGCGGCTTTAAGTTTCCCAGGTAAGTCGCCCAGTTTTCTTCTCTTTGGTAAGCATAACTGTAGATATACTGCTCATCCCTCTTCAGGGAATAGAGCGCCACCGCAAAGAGATATTCCTCCCCGCACAGGGTGAGCCTGCTGCCCGGCAGTGCGTGATACACCTCTTCTGTTGCCATATGCTTCGGTGAATCCGGCACCAGTGTCCCATCCGCCAGTGCTGTTCTGTATCCCGGTACTAATTCCAAAAACGTCTGCAACATTTTCCTCCAAGCAAAAACCTACTATTGCATAAGCAATAATAGGTCCAATTTCACTTGCCTCCTGCAATCCATTGTAGCCGACTTGTATATCTATTTCATATTTATTATACCACTGTACGAAAGTACTTTCAAGACAGCCT
>CAYPSH010000235.1:0-3380 GCA_964413445.1 uncultured Acetatifactor sp. | reverse complement strand
CCTGCGTTTGGGCGGCAGCTACGGCCGCAGGTGCCCTGTCACATACCCTTCCGTCCGCCTGTCCTTCGGCCTGCAGAAAACAGATTCCGTGGAAGAAAATTCTATCAGCTCCCCCTTCAGAAAAAATGCCGTGTCATCCGACACCCGGGCGGCCTGCTGCATATTGTGGGTGACGAGCACAACCGTGCAGCACTTCTTCAGATCACGGATCAGCTCCTCGATCTTTAAGGCGGAAACAGGATCGAGCGCCGAGGCAGGCTCATCCAGAAGGAGCACCTCCGGCTCCACTGCAAGGGCTCTGGCAATACATATCCTCTGCTGCTGTCCGCCGGACAGATCCAGCGCCCTGCTTTTCAGCACTCCCCTGACCTCCTCAAGGATTGCTGCCCTTTGCAGTGCGTTTTCCACAATCTCATCCAGTTTTTTCCTGCTTTTTACACCGTGCAGCCTTGGCCCGTAGGCAATATTGTCGTAAATACTCAACGGAAAGAGCTCCGGCTTTTGAAAGACTATTCCCACCCTCTTCCGAAGCTGTGCAAGGTCTGTATTTTTGCCGTAAATATCCTGTCCGTCCAGAAGCACCTGCCCCTCCGTGCGCACATTGTAAACCGGCTCATTCATGCGGTTCAGGCATCTTAGCAGGGAAGATTTCCCGCACCCGCTGGGGCCGATCAGGGCTGTGACTGCCGATGGACGGATCTCCATGCTGATGTGATTCAGCGCCCTCTCTTCCCCATAATACAGGCTTAAATCCTTTACCACGATCCCGCCGTTCATTGTGCCGCTTCGATACCCTACCTTTCTTTGGCAGCAATGCAGCACATCAGCACATTGAAGAGAAACACCAGTGCAAGCAGCACACAGCCGATTGCAAAAGCCGCCTCATGATCTCCTGCCTGCACCTGAAAATACAGTGCTGCCGCCAGTGTTTTATGCTCTCCCGCCGTGAGCAAAAGCGCTGTCGATTCCCCGATGATCCTCCCCACAGCCAGAAAAATCCCGGTCCTGATGCCGGACTGCGCCGCCGGCAGCAAAACCGTGCGGATCATGTACCCCTTTGTCGCCCCCAGTCCCAACGCCGCAGCCCGGTACCCTTCCGGCACATTTCTGACCGCTTCCAGCGTATTGCTCACAATGAACGGCAATACCATCAGAGAAAGCGTCAGCGCTCCGCAAAGCAGGGAATTCCCTATCCCGGGTATTCTGCCGAAAATGGTCATGCCAAATACCCCGAACATAACAGAGGGGATCCCCGCTAATGTCTCCACTAAAAACTCTGCCAGCTTTGTCATCCTGCCGGGCCTTGCATACTCACTCAGGTAAACCGCGATCCCCACACCAAACGGCACAGCGATCAGAAGCGTCAGCCCGATTATGTAAATGGTGTTTAAAAGATTTTCCGCTACAGCTGCGAGGTTCAGCCCTCCATCTGTCAGTGTTTTCAATAAACCGTCTCCAGAATGCCGTCCGCAATGGCCCTTGCGATCGCGTCAAAGCGCTCATCGAAAAGCACATTGTCCGAATCATTGTTGATAAATCCCACTTCCACCAGTACCGCAGGCATTTGCGTCCGGTTTAAGACCACAAGATTCGTTCTCTCATTGACACCCTGGTTTACGAAGCCTACCTCCTCCAGCTGCTCATTGATATTCGCCGCGAGAGCCGCAGCCGGGCCGAACCGGCTGTACACCAGTGTCTCCACCCCTGTATACTGATTGGGATACGGACTGGAATTTCGATGAATGGAAACGAAATAATCCGCCCCGACCTCATTTGCCTCCATCGCCTTCTGATAAGGCGATTCGTAGATATCCACTGTTCTGGTATAATAGACATCCACGCCATTGTTTTCCAGGATCTGCCCCACCGCCAGCGTCAGCGCAAGCGCATCATCCTTCTCCTGCCTGCCGTTATATACAGCACCGGGATTGCTTGCCCCATGACCGGCGTCCAGCACAATCAATGCCATAAAAAAATCCCATCCTTCTCATATCTCTCTATAAAATATGAGGAGGATGGGATTTTGGTTCCTTTATTTGGCATCACTCCATCAATTCCTCATAAATCTGCCGGATATTTCCCTCGATGTAAACCGAATGAATATACCCAAATTTTAACTTATTCTCCTGGATTGTATTCATGAATTTGTGATATGTCTTGTGATCGAGAACGTCTGTGAAGAAGAAAATCCTGTCTGAATTAAGCAGAACATTCGTATCTGCCGTGTTATTGCTCCCTGCAGCATAGAAAATCCATTGCGGAAAAACACTCCGCAGTTTTCGAACCCAATTTAAGTGGCCGCCTATGACCACAATTTTCTTATCCGACAGGAAGTGTTTCATTTTCTCTACGGGAACCCGCGCCTCCGCACCAATATCATCCTCCGTGGAATGATACAGATGATTCCGAAGCGCGATCAGTTCGGTGCGGTCATTTTCATATTTTTTGATGTTTGCCTTGAGGAATGCGGCTTCTTCCCGGGCTTCTGTATACTGGAGACGCAGCTTTTTTAACTCCGTATCCTGTCTGCTCACTTTTCCCCGAAGTGCCTCCAATTCCCGCAAAAGCTTGTCTGTCGTATCATCCATCGGGGAAACCGCCTTCACTTCCGGGATCGTTTTCGGCTTTTCCACCTTTTTCCGATTCCCGATCTGATTTTCCACCAGTTCCGGCCGGAACAGATCAGGTCGTTCTCCCCTTTCGTATAAATCCGTATGGATGCCCAACAGACGATCCAAATACTCATCCTGTTCCGATAACGACTCACAGATCCCCCTCACCAGTGACAGGATAACCGCATAGATTTCCAGCTCCTCCGTGGAATACTTCGTCTCCGGGTCCCTGGCTTTTAAGATACCTGCCGCCCGAAGGACATCCTGCTTTGTGGACTGCCATCGTCCATCCAGGAGATAGGCATAATGCTGTGGATATCCGAAATACCGCATCGCCCACTCCACGAACATGTCAGTCTTCTCTGCCTTCTCAAACGAAACTTTTTCAGCGCCCCCATATGCCTGCGCCAGACGCTCATCCAGGTCTCCCTCAATCTCCGCATACATATCAGGAGTGACCTCAAAACTCTCTCCGCGTTCTTTATCCACACGGTCCTCATATGCCCTCCAGCGATCGTTCAGATATCTGTACAGGATGAAGCTCTCCTGTTCTTTCACAATGCCAAATATGTCAGACATGGCAAGAACCCTTCCCACTGCGGGATCGTCTGTCATGATATCCTCTTCAAACGCATTTTTATGTGCAACCGCCAGGACCTCCGTTGCCGACATCCTGTCAAATCGTTTTAACTGCTTGTACTCACTCTTATAATAGGTCTTGTATAGCGTCTGAAAAAGGGCGACAGCATAGGGATTCTTCTTTTTGGC
>CAYPSH010000234.1:1475-3383 GCA_964413445.1 uncultured Acetatifactor sp. | reverse complement strand
CTGTTGGAGTAGATGTCATCGCACTGCTCCAGCATCTTGTCCAGATAAAGCGCCCGGTACAGGGGCAGCTGCATCTTCCCCTGCACAAATTCCTTCGGCGAGACATGCAGCGCCTCCAGGGTTTGCGCAAGCTCCTCCAGGCTCGGCTCCTCCAGGCTTAAGAAATCCCCGTTTTTCAGGCGGTAAAACTTCTTTTTCCTCTGATAGTGATAGAGGATGTCGAGAAGCTCCTCTTTCGTCAGCTCCTCCGACCCGATCTCCAGATTCAGCAGATCCCCGTTTACAGACACTCCCACTGTAACCGGCAGATTCTTTCTGATGCGGAGCCTTCTGAAACGGTCCGTGCTCTGGACATCGCCAAGCTTCAACAGCTCCGGCACCCCGCTCTCCAGAATGCGATACACGGTGTCAGCATCCGCCGCGCAGCGAAACAGACCATTTTCCGCATCTACCTCGGGGAAAAGCTTCTTTACACAGTTTAAGACCTCGCCTTCCCTCTGTCTGTCACGATACAGCTCCTTGCGCGCGTCCTCCCGCAGCCAGTCAGCCACACTGCACACTGTCTCTCCGTAACAGGCCTGGGGCTTACAGGTGATGTTCTTCTCCTCCTCATCCAGATAAAAGACAAATTCCACCTCCGGAGGCAGATACGACCGGATATATTTTGCATCCTTTTCCTTGACAGACACCTGTTCTCTGAGCGCCGGGAGCACTCTGTAGTAAAACTCCGACAGATATCTGCGCCCTATCTGTACGGAAATCCGATTATTCTCCGCAAGTTCCAGAATGGGCCTTAAGTTCTTAGACTTCTCCGGGTTGATACGGTTTAGCGTATTCTTTTCCATATAATACTGATACTCCACGCCCTGTATCAGCTCCGGAACGGCTCCTTTTAAGCGCACGCCCTGGAAAACGCCCCTCTCGTCCGTCTCCCCCGAAATCGTAAGCGATATCTGAGGGTCCGCCTCCTCAAGACGCAGCACCCCCTTCGTCCTCTGCCGCCGGTTTTTTTCCGTGAATTCAAATGTCTTTCCCACCGCCAGCTCAAAAAACCGGTCCAGCCGCCTGCCGTAGAGCGGGAGCTTCCCCTTGATGGTTTCCGCCGTATTCTCATAAATCCGGTAGTTCTCCCTGGCGTGCTCCCCGCGGCGCACCTCCTCCATGACAGCATCCCGGATAAAGCGGTACCACCCCTCGCTGTCCCCGGTGATCCTTGCCCCGGCGAAGTCAATCTCTCCCTTTGTCCCGATGGAGAGTTTTTCCGCATTTTCCACTGTCTCCACCAGCTCCGGCAGATTCTTCACCACGTACAGCTTGTCCCTGCCTATCTTAAAGCCCGCCTGCAGCATCTCATTCTCCTGCTCCAGCACCGGCTCCAGCTTCACCCCGGAAAGTTCCGATGCCTCCTGCTCCAGCGCAGAACCTGCCCGCAGACTTCTGAAATCCATCAGCATCCTTCTGGCATAATTGTCCGTGGCATCCCCGATTGCCTCGTTTCTCAGCTTTTGCTGCGCCAAAAGAAGCGTCCCCAGGATGTGCGGACACAGCTTTTCCTTCCCCTCTTCCCTTATAGAGACACCATAGCCGTAATACTGTCTGGAATCATGGTAACTGCAGTAACAGCTTTTCACCATGCAGGTGGCGTATTGGATCTTCGTCCTGTCAAAAACCGCCCTGACCTCCGCTTCCCCGTCAAGGCTGCCGCAGGCAATCCCTATCATCTCGTTGGCGCCGATTTTGTTGGGATATCCTGTCTGGAGCTGATCCAGCTTCAGCCGTCCGCTGCTGATCATCTTCTCTGCCTTTTTCAGACTTGTATCAAAGAAATAAAAATCCTTTGTCAGCTCCGCCAGGTCAAAATACTCATAGTCCCCCGGTTCTTCCGAAAACGGATATACCCGTTTCGGC
>CAYPSH010000234.1:0-1375 GCA_964413445.1 uncultured Acetatifactor sp. | reverse complement strand
CAATCGCAAAACATCTTCGGGTGCACTCTGTCATTCAGATAGATCTCTACCTGATACTTTTCCGAGCCGACGACCTCAGCCTGACAGGTCGCCCCTCTCCGTATCAGGTTCTTTACCCGGCCCTGTAGGAAATATTCCTGTCCCCGCTGGACGATCTGCTTGTTAAACAAATAATCCCATCTCATCTGCTGATTTCTCTCCACACTCATTTCAGCTGCTGCAGGCAGGTACCGCAGCCCGCCCGGCGCTGTTTTCAAAACCGCCTACTTTGTGAGTTTAAGCTCTGCGATCTGCGCCTGCAGGTCGTCGCCGCGCTCGCCGAGCATCAGCTCCTCGCTGTGCTTTGCATAGTCAGGACTTCCGAAGGTGGCGATAAACCGGCTGGAAGCCCCGTGGACTGTCAGCTCCGTCACCAGGATCAGCATTTCATTTCCCTCCGCAAAGGCCTCCTCCGCGAAGGCAAACAGGGAATGCAGCTCCCTGCCGGTCTTGTCCGTCTCCCGTTTCAGGACTGTCACCTGGCCCTGATACCGCTCCTTCAAAAACTCATAACCCGACATGCCGTCCGCAAATTCCCGGACCGCCATCTCCTTTCTGCTCTCCTCCAGGAAACGCAAAACCTGTCTGTGCTTCTTTTTGTCCCCGTCAGAGAGAGAATTGGCCGCCTGCAGATTGGAAAGCAGCTTTCTGCGCCCTTCGGCCTGCTTCTCCAGCATCGTCAGGATCTCTCCCGGAGTTTTCTCCGCTGCCGCTCCTCCCACAGCCTTCAGAGGATTTTTCAGGTCGGCCAGGAAATCCGCCCTCTCCATCACCTCCTGCATGTCCGCCTGCACCTTGTCAAGCAGCATGCCCAGAAGAGAGAGCCTCTCATCGAAGGAGGCATTTTTCGCCCGGCAGACGGCCTGCACCGAGGGACTTCCGTCCAGGATATCCCCGATGCGGTAATCCTTTTTGTACTTGTTGTACAGATCATAGTAGGCAGTGAACTCCTTCACCACCTTCTCATTCCTCAAATACTGCTCCACCAGCGTCTCATCGACGGGCAACTGTTCCTCCTCATAGAGATACAGGATCTCCGACAGATCCTCCCAGCCTCTGGCCGTCACATAGCTTCTGCCTCTGGTGGTCATCTCCATGCAGTAAAAATGATCCTTCTTCAGATCCAGGTAGTTCAGGATCGCGTTATGGATGTGACGCTCCATGGCATATTCCTTCCAGATGCGCAGATCCGGCTCCACCTCCAGCACCTTAAGCCTGTCCATGGTTACCACGTCAAACTCCCGCACCGATTTGTTGTACTCCGGCGGATTTCCGGCGGTGACGATCACCCACCCCTCCGGCACGGCATGCCGCCCGAAGACCTTGTACTGCAAAA
>CAYPSH010000233.1:2328-3415 GCA_964413445.1 uncultured Acetatifactor sp. | reverse complement strand
CGAAAAATCCCCCCGCGCGGAAGAGTCAGGGTGTGGTGAAAAAGGGAAAAATACGGAAAATCCCCCCGCGCGGAAGAGTCAGGGTGTGGTGAAAAAGGGAAAAATGCGGAAAATCCCCCCGCGCGGGATGGGTAGGGTGTGGTGAAAACCGAGAAAATACGGAAATTCCCCCCGCGCGGAAGAGCCAAGGTGTGGTGAAAACGGAAAAATACGGAAAATCCCCCCGCGCGGGACAGTCAGAGTGTGGTGAAAACGGGAAAAAAACGAAAAATCCCCCCGCGCGGAAGAGTTAGGGTGTGGTGAAAACAGGAAAAATATCACAAATCAGGACAGCACAGAAAAAAGGCGGGAAGAAATTACAGTTCTTCGCAGGCAATCCCCTTGCTGGCCAGATATTTTTTCAGAGCTGTGTCCCAGATGGCATCCGGCTCCCTGGAGAGGACAAAGGTGTGGAAGGCGGTGGCAGTGGTGAGGACAGCTTTGGTGCCGTCATAGCGGATATTCAGGACGAGAGCCTTCACCTGGGAGGGGTCAACCTCGCTTCCCTGCTGTTTTAACAGAGCCTCTGCCTTCTCCGGCTTTAAGTGAAGCACAAAGCGGAAAAAAAGAGGAGTCCGCTTTCCCTTGATCAGGTTAAAGCACAGGCTTTTCACCTCACTCCAGGGGCGGAATTCATAGGGATTGCCGGAGGCGTCTGAAGGAAGGCCCGCGCCATCCGTACTCTCCCCGGAGAAGAAATCCCGATTGATGTGACCGTCTATGGTGAATGTGTTGGCGGTGCTTATAGTGGCTTCCTCCAGAAGAAAGATGTCGAAGGTGTCTGCCGCAAGAAGATGATTCATAAAATATTTCATGGATGAGATTTCCAATGCCAGCATAGCTTTGTCCTTTCTAATGCAGTATTCCAGGTACATAAGGTCATTATAGCAAATTCCATCCTCATCGACAATGTGGCGTGTTAAAGTTTTAAAGTTTTAAACAAAATATCTTGATTTTTTGAATAAATGACGTTATACTGATAACAATTGATGCGGTTACAAGGGAGTAGCTTTCGGGCGCTACTCCCTTTTCCATATCCGGAGCGGAA
>CAYPSH010000233.1:0-2228 GCA_964413445.1 uncultured Acetatifactor sp. | reverse complement strand
CCACATGCTCGACCCGGAATCCCCAAAACATAAGCCGTACCGACATAAAAGCCCGAAGTCAGCCTGAAACGACAGCAGTCGTACCCCATGATTCCGAACCGTACCCGTATTCAAGAAAACAGCATAAAAAAGAGGAGGATAAGATTTATGAAGAAAAAAATGCTTTCCGTCCTTCTGGCGGCTGCATGTGTGGCAAGCATGCTGGCAGGCTGCGGCAGCAGTCAGGAGACAGGCACTGACACGAAGGATTCCGTTTCCGCTACAACAGACAGCGGCGAGTCTGCCGCATCCGGTGAGAGCGAAGACGGCGTGTACCGTGTCCTTTATTCCAGCGAGGTTTCTACCCTCAATTATCTGACCACGGCTACCACAAATGAGTATCAGATCGGTGCAAATGTTGTGGATACTCTTGTGGAGTATGACAGCTACGGTGAGATCCAGCCCAGCCTTGCAACTGAGTGGAGCTACGATGCGGACACACTGACCTGGACCTTTACCCTGAGGGAAGGGCAGAAGTGGATTGACACAAACGGCAACGAAGTTGCGGATGTGACGGCACAGGATTTCGTGGATGCCATGGCGTATGTCTTAAATCCCGAAAACGGCAGCTCCACTGCGAGCAATCTGTTCGGAACCATCTTAAATGCCGAGGAGTATTACAACGGTCTTGCCGGAGAGGAAGGCTACTCACAGATTGACTTCTCCGAGGTAGGCGTCAAGGCTGTGGATGCCACCACCCTGCAGTACACATTGGCAAGCGAGTGCCCTTATTTCCTTTCCATGCTGACCTATGTATGCTTTATGCCGGCATACGGCCCTCAGCTGGAGGAACTTGGAACAGGCTTTGCAACCTCTGCAGACACCATGTACTACTGCGGCGCTTACTATGTTTCTTCCTTTGAGCCCCAGGTGCAGATGGTGCTGACCAAGAACCCGGGCAACTGGGATGCGGAGCATGTCTACATCAATGAGATCCAGAGAACCTACAATGCAGAGGCTGACACCATCGGCGCTGAGATGGCAAAGAGAGGCGAGATCGACTACACCACCCTCGGCTCCGACATCGTGGACTCCTGGATGGAAGACCCCGAAACCAGCGATATGGTCAGCATGCAGCGTCCCTCCATCGACTTCGCTTACTTCTACTGCTTTAACTTCAATGTGCGCGCCCTCAACGAGGACTTCTACAGAGACGGCATGGAGGGCTACAGCATTGACGAGAAGTATGAGCCCTGGAACTGGGAGATCGCAGTCAACAACGAGAACTTCCGCCAGTCCATCATGCATGCCATCAACCGTGTGAGCACCGTTTACATCAACACCGGCGATTACACAGATCCTGAGACTTACATCCAGAACACCATCACTCCCGCAGGCTTTGCTGTGGATGAGGCCACCGGCAAGGATTACACGGAGCTGGATGCCTTCTCAGACATCAACGCAAAGGATTTCTATGATGAGGATGCAGCTCTTGCCTACAAGGAAGCGGCTATCGAGGAGCTCACCGCCGAGGGCGTTACCTTCCCTGTGAAGACTCTGGTGCGCTACAATCCCTCCACGACCAACTGGGAGGAAGAGTGCGTGGTATTGGAGCAGCAGCTTGAGAGCGTGCTGGGCAGCGATTACATTGACATCATCGTTGAGGCAGGTCCTTCTGACGGTTTCCTGACAAGTGTTCGCCGTTCCTGCGACTATATGCTGCTTCTGTGCAACTGGGGCGCTGACTATGCAGACCCTGAGACCTGGACAGATCCCTTCTACCAGTCCGCAAACGGAGACGGCACCTACAACCGCGGCATGAGATATGCTTATCTGGCATATGCCATCGAGGACAACACAGCTTCCGCAGACACAGTAAAGGAATACTTTGACCTGGTTGAGGCCGCAAAGGCCATCACCGACGACACCACAGCCCGCTATGAGGCATTTGCCGAGGCGGAGAGTTATCTGATCGACCATGCCCTTGCAATCCCCTACGGCGTCAGCGTCAGCGATTTTGTTGTCAGCAGGCTGAATCCCTGGGAGGGACAGTACGCCGCTTTCGGTGTCTCCAACCTGCGCTACAAGGGGCAGAAGCTGTATGATCACGCTATCTCCATGGAGGAGTTTGAGGCAGCGGCAGCAGAGCATTGAGAAAACTGATACAGGCGCGTTAAAACTTTAGTTTGACAGAGTGCCGGAATTAGCATAAGATGATAGAGGCAGGTATAGGGAAATCCTGTACCTGC
>CAYPSH010000232.1:0-3424 GCA_964413445.1 uncultured Acetatifactor sp. | reverse complement strand
AGGAGGGATTTTCGAGGATCCCGATGTGGGTGGCTGACATGAATTTTGCCACGGTGCCCACGATCCAGGAAGCGGTGATCGAGCGGACAAAGCATCCGGCCTTCGGGTACTTTGAGCCGTCAAAGGAATACTACGGCAGCATCATCAACTGGCAGAAGGAGCGCAATGGCGTCACCGGTCTTTCGGTGAAGGACATCGGGTACGAAAACGGTGTGCTGGGATGTGTGGCATCTGCCCTGCAGGCTTTTACTGCGCCGGGAGAACCGGTCCTTTTGCATGCGCCCGCCTACATCGGATTCCTGCATGTGCTGGAGAACAACGGCCGCCCGGCAGTCTTCAGTGAACTGAAGCGGGATGCGCAGGGAATCTGGCGTATGGATTATGAGGACATGGAGAGGAAGATAAAGGAGAAGCATATCCACTTCGCCATCTTCTGTTCTCCGCACAATCCTTCCGGCCGTGTCTGGGAGCGGGAGGAGATTGAAAAAGCGATGGAGATTTACCGCAGAAACGAATGCGTGGTGATCTCGGATGAAATCTGGTCGGATCTGATCCTGCCGGGGCATAAGCACATCCCGACCCAGAGCGTTTCCGAGGATGCAAAGAACCGCACCATTGCAATCTATGCGCCGTCGAAGACCTTCAATCTGGCGGGGCTGATCGGTTCCTATCATATCATCTACAACAGCTATCTGAGAGACCGGGTGAGGAAGCAGAGCAGTCTCTCCCATTACAATTCCATGAATGTGCTGTCCATGCACGCCCTGATCGGAGCCTACAGGCCGGAAGGGCAGCAGTGGGTGGACGAGCTGCGGGAGGTTTTAGGAAAAAATGTGGACTATGCCTGTGACTTTATCGCGGCGCATTTTGCGGGAGTGAAGGTGTCGAAGCCACAGGGAACTTATATGCTCTATCTGGACTGCAGCGAATGGCTGAAGCAGAATGGAAAAACTGCGGACGAACTCCTCCGGGCAGGCATCGGCGTCGGTGTCATCTGGCAGGACGGCAGGCCGTTCCAGTATCCCGACACCATCCGCATGAACCTTGCGCTGCCGCATTCACTGGTGCAGGAAGCGTTTGCACGGCTGAACAAATATGTCTTTAATGCCCAGTGACAAGGACCTTGCAAATGATGTCGAAAGGTATTTACTGCGGAAAAGAGTCTGCCGCTGCGGCTCAGGAACTGTGCACAGTAGCTTAAGGGAGGAGTTTGCCGATGGAGCTGAATTTAACAAAGGTGACTGCCGGGAACCTGTGGGATGTGATCTCAGAGTACGAGGGGAAGACCTTCGTGACGAAGAAGGGGCTGCCGTTTACCTATAAGATCAGGGGCGGCGAGCTCTTTACGGACAGGCGGGAGCGGTCCATCACCAGAAGTACCTTTGAGAGAGCCTATGAAAAGCTGGTGCAGGACAGAACCGGCGAGAACCCGCCGGGAAAAATCGTGGGTCCAAAGACTTTGAACGTCTACGGCGCACCCTATGTCTGGGCAGTATTTACCGGGATCGGATTCATTGAGGAGGATAAATGTGTAGATTCTGTGAACCCGGGTTTCGTATGTAAAAAGATGTCTTCCAGCCACCGATAAAGAAAGTGTGGGAAAAACCACATACTAATTTAAAGGAGGAAAAGGACATGTCACTGTCAATCGATGAGTTGTATTCTCTTTACGGTATGTACGGTGTTAATGGAGTAACCCAGACCAATTCTCAGAGTACCGCAGCTTCTGAGACAGAAACGAAAGCCACGGATGGCGATTCCTATATTTCTACCATAGCGGGACTTGATCCGGATGCGGCGATCCCCTCGGAAAACTACAATGACCTGGCACGGAAGATCAAATCAGCTTCCCAGGCGGAAAAGGAGGCAAATTCCACAGATTATGCGTCTGCTGCAGGCAGTGCCTCACAGACTGCTGAAACATCGGGAGCGCAGGCCTCAGGCGGCGCATCGGGCGGAGGCGGCTCTTCTGACTCTGATGAGGATGATACAGAGACAGAAATTGTAACGATCAACGGTGTGACATACCTTCAGACGACCACGACCGATGAAGACGGAAACACCACCGTAACCAGAGTGCGGATCGGGACAGTTCAGGCGGAGGATGACGGAAAAGCAGTAAGCGCCTCGCCGTCACCCGCGGCACAGGCACTTGCTACTGCTTAGAACAGATAATGCAAAAAAAGCAACTTCCGGGTTGCTTTTTTTGTGAGAAAGCAGGAAAGAAATATGCTATAATGACCTTATTCGAGTCAGGAGACGGCCGGATGGACATCCATCGCCAATCCGGCGGAAAAAACCAATACAGCTGATGCAGAGGAAGGATGGAATGTCGGAGAAGAAGGGAGGAGAAAGCGCATGTCGATTTTTCAGAAGAAGATGGGTCCTGTCTTTATAAAGGAAAACAGTGAGGCTCCGGAATATATTGAAAAGATGCGGGTATTGTCAGAACGAGCCGGAGGGAACTTAAAAAAGGAAATTGAGAAACAGATGGTCCTGGCTTCTTTTGGGGAGTCCGGGGAAGAAAATATTATTTTCGAACTGAAAAACAGCGGGATCGATATGTGTGTCATCCGTGATATTTTTTTGCAGTATGCGGATATGTCCGCGCAGATCGACTTTATCATTATCACCAGGAAGGTGATATTGGTCGTAGAATGCAAGAATCTGATTGGAAACATAGAAATTGACAACGGAGGCAATTTTATCCGGACCTATGAACTTTTTGGAAAGTGGCAGAAAGAGGGGATCTATTCTCCTGTCACACAGAATGAGAGGCATCTTCGGGTGTTGAAGGAGGTCCGCAAAGAGAGTAAGGGCAACCTTATCAGTAAACTTTTGTTTGAAAATTCGTTTCGCGAGTCGTATAAGTCGATCATTGTGCTGGCGAATCCGAAAACATACCTGAATGCAAAATTCGCAAAAAAAGAAATCAGGGAGAAGGTGATCCGTGCAGATCAGCTGGTCGCGCTTATCAAAAAACTAAACAGCCAATCTGAAAAAATACCCATGTCGGAAAAGGAAATGAGGGATTTGGCCGCGTTTTTCCTCTCAAAAAATATGCCACGGAAATCAGATTATGCGAAAAGGTACGAGGAACTTTTGGACAAAGTGGAAAAGGATACCGCTTCAAATGTTACAGCGGCGGCAGATATGAGACCGGTTGGGAGAGTGCAGGGAGAAAGGGTTCGGGAAACAAGAGAAAGGATCTGTCCGCGCTGTGGAGGTCAAATGGTTTTAAGAGTTGCCAAAAAGGGTGACAACGCAGGCAATCGGTTTTATGGATGCTCCAATTTTCCGAAATGCCGGTATATTGAAAATCTGTAGAATACTGCAGAAACATCCTTTTGGCCGAATATCCGAAAATTAGTTTGACGTGAGGCAGGGAACCATGGTATAGTGAAGCTGTATGGAAAACAGATGA
>CAYPSH010000231.1:0-3434 GCA_964413445.1 uncultured Acetatifactor sp. | reverse complement strand
CCGTCCGCATCATTTGCCTTTACCATAACGATGCCGAAGGTCAGAGGATCGCTTAAGAGGATCTCTCTCGCCTTCTCCTCTGTCATTCCCTTTGCCTTTCTCGTCTCATATAAAAGATTTACATAACTGTCCAATTTCTCGGTTGTCTTGGGGTTCACAACTGTAATACCGGATAAATCGACCTCCAGCCAGCCGGCACCATCCATGATCTTTTCCTCATCACCAATCATGATAATGTTGGCGATTCCCTCTTCCACAATCTTTGCTGCTGCCAAAAGAGTTCTCTTGTCGTTGGACTCAGGCAGAACAATTGTCTTTTTGTCAAGTCTGGCTCTCTCTTTAATGGTGTCAATATATGACATATCCCTTCTCCTTTCCGGCGGTTGCCCGCTTACCCTGTGTACTTTGAATTTTTTTACTGTTGCAAGTTTCCACTTAACAAACCGTGCGTTTTATATTATACTAAATATCAGATTAAGACACAAGGACAAAATATGCGCTAATTTGTATATTTTTCAATACATGCATCTTTTTTTCTTCTGTCTGTTTTCCTTTTAGCGGGGCGGATGTAAACGCTTTCACAATGTGTTATTTTTTTCACATTGCCATTCAATATTTATACACGAAATATAGTTTATCAGGAGGGCTGCATATGAAAGTAAACGGTATCATAGCGGAATATAATCCTTTTCACAACGGCCACTTATATCATCTGGAAGAATCCCTGAAGATGACAGGCGCAGACTACACCGTTGTCGTCATGAGCGGCAATTTCGTGCAGCGCGGTGCTCCTGCCCTGCTCGACAAGCACACCCGGGCCAGGATGGCTCTTCTGGGCGGTGCCGATCTTGTGCTGGAGATTCCCTCCCTTTACGCCACTTCCAGTGCGGAGTATTATGCAAACGGCTCCGTCTCTCTTCTGACAAAGCTGGGCGTTGTGACCCATCTGTGCTTCGGAAGCGAATGCGGAGATGTGGATATCTTAAAGAGGATTGCAGAAATCCTGGTGGAGGAGCCTGCCGATTATTCCGCCACCCTGAAGCGCTACTTAAAGCAGGGCATGTCCTACCCCAATGCCAGGACCTGGGCTCTGATGCAGCATTATCCGGAAATGACCGCCAACAAGGATGTGTTCAGCTCCCCCAACAATATTCTCGGGATCAGCTACCTGAAATCCCTGCTTCGCCAGAGGAGCTCCATAGAACCTGTCACTCTCAGGCGCGCCGGTTCCGATTACCACGACAAATACCTGTCCTCTCCCCTCTGTTCCTCTCTGGCGATCAGGCAGGCTCTCTACCTGGACAGCGATCCGGATTTTTTGAAGGAGCAGATGCCCGTCTACGCGTGCGACCTTTTAAAGGAACAGATTGCCTCCGGCTCCACCGCCCGCAGCAATGACTTTTCTGCTGCCCTGTATTACAAGCTTCTCTCGGAAAGGGATGCCGGGTATGAAAAATATCTGGATGTGTCCTCTGACCTTTCCGACAGGATCCAGAACCATCTGAACGAATTTAAAGATTATGAAAGCTTCTGCGATCTCTTAAAGACAAAGGAAATGACCTATACAAGGATCAGCCGCTGCCTGCTGCACATCTTCTTAAACATCACTGCGGAAGACATGCAGGCCGGTACAGAGCTCGGCTATACTCCTTATGCGAGAGTTCTCGGATTCAGGGAATCCGCCACGCCGCTGCTTGGCGCCATCAAGGAAAATTCATCGATCCCTCTGGTGACAAAGCTTGCCGATGCGGAAAAGCTCCTGAATAAAAATGCGTTTGGGATGCTGAAAAGAGACACCAACACCAGCCAGCTTTACTACGGCGTGATCTCCGGGAAAAACACCCGGCCCACCTTAAATGAGTACACTATACCTCTGGTCATTATCTGAGGAAATACTGACAAAAGCAGTATTTCCTCAGCGGAATTTCTTCAGTTCTTAAAGCTGTGGATCGGTGCAGGGATTCTGCCGCCGCGGTTGACAAATGCATCGCAGGAAAAGCTGTTGACCGGCATGATGGGGGCATATCCCAGCAGCCCGCCGAACTCCACCGTCTCACCAACACCCTTCCCGATCACCGGGATCACCCGGACAGCGGTCGTCT
This sequence comes from uncultured Acetatifactor sp., assembly GCA_964413445.1. Taxonomy (GTDB): domain Bacteria; phylum Bacillota; class Clostridia; order Lachnospirales; family Lachnospiraceae; genus Acetatifactor. The sequence continues at coordinate 1,332 of CAYPSH010000231.1, read as the reverse complement.
TCTGGTTGACCATGCCGATCGCCATTTCGTCTGCAATGATGCCGGAGATAGTCGTAGCCTTCGTGTCGCCGGGGATGGCGATCATGTCCAGTCCCACAGAGCAGACACAGGTCATGGCCTCCAGCTTTTCAAGCGTAAGCGCCCCTGCTCTCACCGCATCGATCATGCCCTGGTCTTCGCTGACCGGGATAAAGGCTCCGCTCAATCCCCCCACATACGAAGATGCCATCACGCCGCCCTTTTTCACCTGATCGTTCAAAAGCGCCAGTGCCGCCGTGGTACCCGGTGCTCCCGCCTGCTCCAGCCCGATCTCGCAGAGGATGTCCGCAACGCTGTCTCCGATGGCAGGCGTCGGTGCCAGGGACAGATCCACGATGCCAAAGGGAACGCCCAGACGTTCAGAGGCTTCCTTTGCCACCAGCTGGCCCACTCTGGTCACCTTAAAGGCCGTCTTTTTGATGGTCTCGCACAGGACCTCAAAGCTCTCTCCCCTCACCTTCTCCAGCGCCGTCTTCACAACGCCGGGTCCGCTGACTCCCACATTGATGATCTTGTCCGCCTCGGTCACGCCGTGGAAGGCTCCCGCCATAAAGGGATTGTCATCCGGAGCATTGCAGAAAACCACAAGCTTTGCGCAGCCGAGAGAATCCTTATCCTTCGTATATTCCGCGGTATCCAGGATGATCTCCCCCATCAGTCTGACTGCATCCATATTGATCCCGGTCCTGGTGGAACCAAGGTTCACAGAGCTGCAGACCCTCTCCGTGACAGACAGAGCCAGCGGAATGGAGCGGATCAGGAGCTCATCCGAAGCAGTCATGCCCTTACTCACAAGAGCGGAATAACCGCCGATAAAGTTGACACCCACATCGCGCGCCACCTTGTCCAGCGTCTTTGCCACAGAGGCAAAATCCTCCACTGTCCTGCATGCGGCCCCGCCGACCAGGGCGATGGGCGTCACGGAAATCCTTTTGTTGACAATGGGGATCCCGAATTCTCTGGAAATCACCTCTCCCGTCTTCACAAGATCCTTTGCCGACTCATAGATCTTCCGATAAATTTTCTCGTTGAGCCTCTGCAGATCCGAATCAATGCAATCGAGCAGGCTGATTCCCATGGTGATGGTACGCACATCCAGGTTTTCCTTCTCGATCATCTTGTTTGTTTCATTTACCTCGTACAAATTTATCATGCCGCTGTTCATCCTCCCGGTTGACACGCTTTTACGTGTACTCCATTCTGTTAAAAAGCCTTACATTAAATACGGTGCATGGAATCAAAGATCTCTTCCTTCTGGCATTTAATCACCACCCCTATGCTCTCGCCGAGTGC
>CAYPSH010000230.1:0-3467 GCA_964413445.1 uncultured Acetatifactor sp. | reverse complement strand
ACCACCTTCCCGTTGCTGAGTGAAACTAGCATGTACTAATTTTCACCGTGCTGCTCTCTTCCCCTTGCACTTCTTCCGTCTTCTCGTCAACCTTCCAGATCTCTTTAAAAATCTGTTCCATTTCCAGATCTGTGTGATAAATATTCTCGGCACTGTTTTTGAGCCGTTCTCTGACGGAATCCGGAACATCCACATCCGCCTTATAGCGCAGCTGATGTTCCAGGCTTGCCCAGAAGTCCATCGCTATCGTGCGGATCTGCACCTCGACCTTTACCATGTGCTTCTTATCCGACAAAAACACCGGCGTTTCAATGATCAGATGGAGGCTTCTGTAGCCACTTTCCTTAGGGTTCTTAATATAATCCTTTTGTTGGAGCAGTATGACATCATCCTGCCTTGTAAGCATCCCGGCAATTGCGTAAATATCGTTGATATAAGAACAGACGACCCGGATACCCGCCACATCGCAGATGTTGTTCCACAGGCTTTGCGCGCTCATTTCCAGATGATTCCGCTTCATTTTTTCCAGAATGCTCTGCGGACTCTTGATCCTGTAATCGATATACTGGATCGGGTTCCTCTCTTTTCTGAACTCAAATTCCTGGTTCAGATTTTCAAGCTTCGTATTCACTTCCCTGACCGCGCAGATGTAAAGGGTAAACATCTCCCGTATGGTCTCAAAGGACTCTTCAAACTCCTCCGGGATATCCGGGAGCTTCATTTTCTCCACAAATCTCTTTTCCATGTTCTGCATGACACTTGAATTCCCCGTTCTTTTATATTTCCGGCTCAGCCTTTCTCTGCTTAACACGGTAATACCGTGCATACATCACAAATGAAAGCATCATAAGTCCTCCGCAGCACAGGATCAAAAGGTTTGCCGCTGTTTCTGAGATGCCCGGGAACAGGAGGAGCAACACCATCGCTGCGTAAAAAAAAGCTGTGCTTACCTTGCCGTACCATTGTGCGCCGTTGACCGTCTTCGTTTTGGCGATCGTACCGGCTCCCATGACAGCCATATAGCATTCCTTCACCAGATACAGCAGGAATAATACCCTGGTCAGCTTATATTCCGAAAACAGACACAGCAGCAATATCCCCTGCGTCACCTTGTCCGCGACAGGGTCAAGTATCTTCCCCACCTCACTTACCATATGAAACTTTCTGGCAATCTTCCCATCCAGAAAATCCGTGATCCCGGACAGGATCAGAATTCCGGTGAGCAGTGCCCTGTTCTCTTCCATGCCGCCGTATCTTTGGTAAATTCCGAGGAAAAGAACGGCGAGTACCAGTCGGAGCATACTGAGAAGATTCGGTATCGTCAGTACCTCTTTTCGGGTAAGCAGACTTGATAACCAGTCCTCATACCGCGGGGCCGTCCGATAAAAGAGCTGATAGCAAAGCCAATAGAGCACCAGCGCAAGAGACACATCTATCACGCTGTGCTGCTTGAGAAACATGGTTGACAGGACGATCAAAACCGTCAGCACCGTCGTCCCTGCAATAAGCTTTCTGTGTTTTGCACATTCTTTATTTTTGCAGAAAGCGACACAGCAGGCCACCGCATTGAACACATGTATGCTGGGAAGGCTGTTTGTCGGGGTGTCAATCCGGTATAACAATTTAACTGCCCGTACAAACAGATTGCCGTCCTGCAGCAGGGGCCGCAGGTTCTGCCCGTTGGGCCAGATAAAAGAAACGATCAAAAACAGGGTCATCCCTGTGACCAGCGTGCCTGTAAGCTGCCAGTATTCCCTCCTGTCACTGCACCGGAAAGCAAAGTACCACAGAGTTACCGCGACAAACCCGTACCACAGCACATACGGAATGATAAAGTATTCACAAAATGGAATATGATCATCTAAAGTGCAGTGGATGATATAAGGCTGGATACTGCTTTGCTCCAGCAGAATAAAAGAAATGATGTAAAAAATCCCGTAGATCGGGATGATCCATATATGTCGGTTATTCTTTAAAAACTTCATTGTTCCGCCCCACCTTTTGTTTTTCAGCTTTTTTGCTGTTTTCGAAGATAGAAAAGGGAGCAGAATGCCCGTTTCATTCTCTGCTCCCTTTCGTTTACCTTCCAAAGTACCTCCTCATCTTCCCATGCCCGATCATGACAGGCTCTCTTTGATCACTGACTGCTTTTAGTAACCCATATCCGGATTTGCAATGGCAGGAACCGTTTTCTCTTTGATATCCGCCACAGCTGCCTCTGTGGTCAGAAGAGTGGATGCAACGCTCACTGCATTGAGCAGTGCGCTCTTCGTCACCTTGACCGGATCAATGATGCCTTCCTGCATCATGTCAACGTACTCTTCCCTGACAGCGTCAAATCCGATTCCGTCAGCGCTCGTCTTAACCCGATTCACAATGACAGCGCCCTCCAGTCCGGCATTTTCAACAATAGTGTGAAGAGGTTCTTCCAGAGCCTTTGCCACGATCTCCGCGCCGGTCTTTTCATCGCCGGTAAGTTTTTGCGCCACAGCCTCCACGGACTTCTGTGCGTGAACGTACGCAGATCCGCCGCCTGCAATGATTCCCTCCGAAACTGCCGCCCTGGTGGCATTCAAAGCATCCTCCATGCGGTACTTGGATTCCTTCATCTCCGTCTCTGTTGCAGCACCGATCCTGATGACAGCAACACCGCCGCCAAGCTTTGCCACTCTGTCCATCAGCTTGTCACGGTCGTAATCTGAGGATGCCTCCGCAGCCTGTCTCTTAATGCCTGCGATACGTTCTTTGATAGCTGCAGCGTCACCGTTTCCATCCACAATGGTAGTTGTGTCCTTCGTCACCTTCACAGACTTTGCACGCCCCAACATGTCAATAGTGATATCCTTCAGTTCCATGCCGAGATCTCCCAGCACTGCCTGGCCTCCGGTGAGGACTGCGATATCCTGGAGCATGTCCTTCCTGTTGTCTCCGTATCCGGGAGCCTTCACCGCCACGACCTTCAGGGCTCCTCTCAGCCTGTTCACGATCAGCGTGGTCAGTGCCTCTCCCTCCACATCCTCCGCTATGATCAAAAGCTGGCTTCCCGAGTGAGCCGTCTGCTCCAGAAGAGGAAGGATATCCTTGATATTGGAAATCTTCTTATCTGTGATAAGGATATAGGGATTCTCCATATTGGCAACCATCTTGTCCTTGTCATCGCACATATAGGAGGACAAGTACCCATGATCAAACTGCATACCTTCCACCACGTCGATCTCCGTGTTCATGGTCTTGGACTCTTCGATGGTGATGACACCGTTGTCGCCGACCTTCTCCATGGCATCCGCAATCATCTCCCCGACCTGCTCATTTCCTGCGGAAATGCCTGCAACCTTTGCAATGTGGTCTTTTCCGGATACCGGCTGGCTCATTCCTTCCAGAGCCTGCACTGCCGCATCTGCTGCCTGCTTCATGCCTTTTCTCAGTACAATGGCATTGGCTCCGGCCGCTACGTTCTTCATGCCCTC
>CAYPSH010000229.1:0-3471 GCA_964413445.1 uncultured Acetatifactor sp. | reverse complement strand
TGCATCCGGGAATTTTTTGTGATATGCTAAGCAGGTGACTGCGTATGATGTAATGGGCGCAGTAACCTCGAAGCCCGGGCTCGGGCTGAGGTCTTGTTAGTTCATAATATAATCAGGAGAAAACTTATGCTGCATATTTTTTTACCGGATACATATGATTCCCTGCTGGCTCTCGCAGGTATTATTTTTGCCTTTGCGGCTACTGTGTTTGCGACACAGAAGCTGCAGGGGTATCTTCCCAAGGATGCAGGGCGGGAGTTCGCCCATGACGGAAAGCTCTCCGCCGGGAAGCCAAGGGGGGCGGGGATCATCTTTGTCCTCTGCTTTACGGCGGCGGCTCTGCTGTTTGCTCCCCTGAGCGCGGAGATGCTGATCTATCTGATCCTTCTGGTCATCAGCATGATGACGGGCTTTCTTGACGATGCCTCAAAGATGCCCTGGGGAGAGTACAAAAAGGGCTTCCTGGATCTTTGTGTGGCGGCGCTTGTGGCCATGACCTATCTGAAATTTAATTCCAACACCATTGAACTTGCCTTTTTGCACACGGCGGACGGAGCCAGGGTGCAGGTGACGATCCCGACGGTCCTGTTTGCGATACTGATCATCATACTGGTGTGGGTGTCGGTGAATGTGACCAACTGCTCCGACGGGGTGGACGGCCTTTCCGGAACACTGACCATCATCTCCGTCATGACCATTTATCTGGTGGACATGGCATTTCAGAGGTCAGATGATTTTGCGTTCCTGATCTTACTTTTTGCTGTCTGCATTCTGGGGTATCTCTGGTACAATGCCACGCCAAGCAAGCTGATGATGGGGGATGCCGGTTCCAGAGCCATGGGGCTTTTTATCAGCATTTCCATTTTGAAGACCGGCTGCCCTCTGCTCTACATACCCATCGCCCTGGTGTTGATCCTGGACGGCGGACTGGGACTTTTGAAGGTGTCCCTGCTCAGATTTTTAAAGATATCTATTTTGAAACACACGAGAACCCCTCTGCACGATCATGTGAGGAAGGTGTGGGGATGGTCCAACACCCAGACCGTGTTCCGCTTTGCCATCATCCAGATCATCCTCTGCGTGGCGGTGGTGTACGGGATACGGCTGTAGAGCCGGGTGCGCCCGGATGGGCAGTTGGCGGATCTGGCTGAGTCCCGGCTGCTGCGGGAATAGGAAGATAAAAAAAGAACAGGAGTAAAAGCCATGTATGATGAACTGACACCCAGTGATATCAAAAAGATGGAGGAAGAGATAGAGTACCGGAAGCTGGTGGTGCGTCCCAAGGCGCTGGAGGATGTGAAGGAGACCAGGGCCCACGGGGATCTGAGCGAGAATTTTGAGTACCATGCGGCGAAGAAGTACAAAAATCAGAACGAGAGCCGCATCCGCTATCTGGAGAGGATGATCAAGACCGCAAAGGTGATCAGCGAGGATTCGGCGGAGGATGAGGTGGGAATCAACAACACGGTGACGGTCTCCTTTGTGGACGACGGAACCGTCGAGACCTACAGGATCGTGACCACGGTCCGGGGGAACTCCCTGGAGAATCTGATCAGCAACGAGAGCCCTCTCGGGAAGGCTCTGCTCGGGAAAAAAGAGGGGGACACCGCGCACGTACAGGTGAATGAGACTGTCGGGTACGATGTAAAGATTATCAAAATAGAAAATACCGTAGATGACGGAAGTGATAAGATAAGGAGCTTTTAAGGATGAAGAAATACCTGTTGTTTGACTTGGACGGAACCCTGACGGACTCAAAGGTGGGCATCTGCACCTGCGTGCAGTATGCGCTTGCCTCGCTTGGGATTGACGAGCCTGATCTGGACAAGCTGGAGCCCTTTATCGGACCGCCCTTAAAGAACAGCTTCCGGAATTTTTATCATCTGACGGAGGAGCAGGCTGACGCGGCGGTGGAGAAGTACAGAGAGCGCTATTCCGAGACGGGTATCTTTGAGAACAGGCTGTACGACGGCATTGCGCAGATGCTTGCCGCCTTAAATTCAAAGGGGCTTTATCTGGCAGTGGCGTCCAGCAAGCCGCAGGTCTATGTGGAGCGGATCCTGCAGCACTTTAACATCGCAAAGTATTTCGGCGTGATCGTGGGAAGCGAGCTGGACGGCAGGCGTGTGAACAAGGATGAAGTGGTGGAGGAGGCCCTGAGGCGGCTCTTTGGAGATAAGCCTGTGGACAGAAGCCAGGTTTATATGATCGGCGACAGAAGCTATGATGTGGAGGGCGCCAGGAAGGCGGGCGTGGAGAGCGTGGGCGTCACCTACGGCTTCGGCAGCATGGAGGAGCTGAAGGCGGCGAAGGCGGATTACATCGTGCGCTCTGTGGAGGAGCTTCAGAAGTTTCTCTTAAGAGGGACGGACGAAGGGCAGAAGCTGACTCCCTTCCAGAGGATCTGGCAGCTGTTTTTCCCCTTCCTTATGTTTATCCTTGTCAGAAATGTGGTGTCCAACGTGGCGGGGCTGGTGTTAAACACGCTGGGGAATACCTTCCCTGTGGGGTCTTTTTTCTTTGTCCATGACGAGGCGGGAAATCTGACGGCGCTCACCGGGAACTCTGCCACCATCATGCAGATCGCGGGCTTTATCGCAGGCGTCCTTTCCATCAGGAGCATCGCAAAGAAGACCATCGGCAGGGCGGAGGACAGCATGAAGCTGCTGCACATCAAGGGGGATGCCCCGAGATGCTATGCGTTCCTGGGACTTTGCACCGTGGGAGCGGTGCTCGGCATGAACCTTCTGCTGAGTCTCTCCGGCCTGACAGACCTCTCGGCCACCTACCAGTCCGTGTCGGAGGAGCAGTATTCCGCAACCCTCTGGATGGGACTTTTGTGTTACGGGCTTGTGACGCCCTTTGCGGAGGAGGTGCTGTTCCGGGGTGTGATCTATAACTGTCTGCGCAGAAATATGACGGTGAAACGATCCCTTATTTTGTCGGCATTGTTCTTCGGATTGTACCATGGAAATATGGTGCAGGGGATCTATGCTATCCTGATCGGACTTTTGATTTCCTACGCCTACGAATATTTCGGAGATTTCAAGGTGCCGGTTGCCGTACACATGGCGGCGAACATACTTGTGTACTGCCTGAGCTATACGTCGATCGCGGCGACTGCGTTTGTCTCCTGGCCGGTTTGCATCGTGCTTTTGTGCCTGGCGGCTCTTGGCTTCTTTCTGTTGCATAGGGAGAAGAATATCCTGTGACGGCCCCTGGATCAGGCGATGTGCGGCGCGAAAACCGCAGAGGAAACGGAGAAAACACTTGTTATGAAATTTTCGATCATTGTAGTAGCGCTAAATCCCGGGGAAAAATTGCAAAAGACGCTAACGAGCGTTTTCCGGCAGACCTGCACGGATTATGAGGTGATCCTGAAGGACGGCGGAAGCAGAGACGGCTCCATGGATATGTGGAGAAAATCCACGCAGGCGCAGGCGGATGCGGACGAGAGCGCGCCGGGGATGC
>CAYPSH010000228.1:0-3477 GCA_964413445.1 uncultured Acetatifactor sp. | reverse complement strand
TGGAAATTTTTCGGACTGTGACGGAAGGGCTGGAGGATACAGAGATTGTCGGAATGTTCCAAAAGCCGCAGGCCGCCCTTGATTATGTGGAAAATAACAGGGTGGACGCGGCTGTGCTGGATGTCATTATGCCTGAGATGGATGGAATTGAATTAGGCAAAAAGATTCATCAGATCAATCCTGATGTGGCTTTGATTTTTGCAACCTGCCACAGAGAATATGCATACGATGCGTTCCGGCTGGACGCGTGCGCCTATCTTCTGAAGCCTTTTGACCGGGAAGAGATTTCGAGAGCCCTCGCCAAGGCGGCGCTCGCTCCCAAAAGCGGCAGAGAGCCGGTGCAGGAAATTCTCCCGGAAAAGAAAGAAATAGGTAAATTCGAAGAATCCCCGGAGGGATCTGCGGATGAGATGCCTGTATTTGTGCGGACCTTCGGCAGATTTGATGTCTTCTTAAACAATCGCCCCTTAGACTTCTCCAGTGAGAAGGCAAAGGAGATGCTGGCGCTTCTGGTCGACAGGAAGGGCGGCATTGTCAGCACAGAGGAGATGATTACTTATCTGTGGGAGGACAGACCGAATGACGGAAAGAGCAGAGCCCTATGCCGCAAGGTGGAGCAGCGTCTGCAGAAGCAACTGAAAGAGTATGGTATAGATGATATCATTATCCATCACAGCAGGGGCCGCAGCCTTGACGTAAACAAGGTGCAGTGCGATTACTATCAATATATGGACGGAAGCGAGGACAGGCAGAGCGAGTTTCGGGGTGCATACATGGACAACTACAGTTGGGGAGAGGAAACGCTTGCCTGGCTTCTCTCAAAGTAACAGTAACAGCATGAAAGCGCATGGATATTTCCCATGCGTCTTTTTTTTGCCACAAACAGCGGAAGTAAAAGCAGTCATCGTCTGTCGGGGCGAGCGGCTGTTTTTTTTTGCGTCACATATCTGTCACACATCTGTCACGTTTCCGTCACGCTTTGATCACATGCCAATGAGTCACACTTCTGTCACGGTTCTGTCCTGTATGTATCACACCCGTGTCACGCGGCAGTCGCACATACTATGTTAGAATACTTATTGCCAAAGGGATTGGCTGAAAGGGCGCATTGCGCCTTTAGTTTAGATGGAAATACAAAAGCGTAAGCTTCTGCAAAGATGGGAACGGTTTTGCAAATGACTCTGAGCAGGCACAGTCGTAAAACCAGGGGAAAAGAGGAGATGCTATGTATGAAAATGTAGGTGCGAGACAGGCTGGAGACGGACTGCAGATTCAGGAAAAGGCGAAAGAGAGGCTGCCTGTCATGCACGTTGTGCTGACGGTGGTGGGCGTGATCCTGTGTCTGGTACTGATCCCGATCCTGATCATCAATTGCACCCTGATCGTCAGAAGCTATCTGGACAAGGAAAATGTCCCCAGTGTGGGAGGTTTTTTCCCGATGATCGTCCTGACGGATTCCATGTATCCGGGGATACAGAGCGGTGACCTGATCATCTGCCACACAAAGGACGCGGAAGACGTGGAGGTGGGGGATGTGATCTCCTTCTTTGACCCGGCGGGCAACGGCACCAGCGTCGTGACCCACAGAGTGGTGGAGATCACGACCCAGGACGGGGAGCTTGCCTTCCGCACAAAGGGTGATGCCAACAACGCGGAGGACGCAAGCCTTGTACCGGCCCAGAGCCTTGTGGGCGTCTACCGGAGCAGGCTCGCCGGGGCGGGAAATGTCGCCATGTTCATGCAGACCACCTCGGGCCTGATCGTATGTGTGATCGTGCCAATGGTTCTTTTAGTGGGATATGACCTGATCAGGCGCCGGACATATGATCGGCGCAGACAGGCGGACACGGACGCCCTGCTGGCGGAACTCAAGGAGCTGCAGGCGAGGCAGGCGGACAACTGAGTATTCTGCCAGGGCAGGAAGAAATCGAGTATTCTATCTGCGCAGCCACGGCGCAGGTTGGATATAGAAACCAGGATTCATGTCAGAAGGCTTCTGAGATGAACCGGAAAAAAATCATTCCTGAGGAACGGTTAAGTCCCTCAGGTAAAAACACTAGGCAGGAAACTGCAGGTGTTTTGCGCATTATTGACACGAAAGGAGATTTGTGACATGAAGAAAAACAAAATGATGCGCCTGGCTTCTGGTCTGCTGGTGATGACGCTTATGACGACGAGTGTGATCAGCGGAACCTTTGCCAAGTACACAAGCACGGGAAGTGCAAATGACACTGCAAGAGTTGCAAAGTGGGGCGTTGAGATCACAGGCAGCGGAAACCTGTTCAGCAGTGCATATGACAATACTTGTCTTCCGGTATTACAACAAAGTAGCAGTGAATTAAACGTACAGTTCAGCGACTCTACAAGTGCTACAACAGTAGAGGAACTGGTAGCGCCCGGAACAAAAAATACAACAGGCCTGCACTTTGGAATCACCGGAACACCGGAAGTCAGGACTGAGATAACAGCTTCTGAAATTGAAGCATCTGACATTTATCTGGCAGAAGGAACCTATGCGGAAATGAGAAAGGTTCAAGTGTCGGAACAAGATTTTGCAGCTAAGAGGGATGCGAAAGAAACTGCTTATGATGGCCTGTATACTCAAAACGGTAATAAGTTTGAAAAAGTAACAACCACTGATGTGGCAAAAGCAGATGAGGAGAAACAACAAAAACAATATTTAGAGGATAAAGGTAAGGATTCGCCCGATGATTTAACGGAAGGGGAAGAAAAAGATGGTTATGATGCAATAGCGGTACCACCCGCTGCATATGATCCGGATACAACCTATTATGAATTGGTAAATGTAACGACAGTTGAAGAAGGGGGCTATTATCCTGTCGAGTATACCTATACTTATAAGGATTCTGAAGGAAAGCCGAAAGTGGATGTTGATGCTGATAATAAGAAGCTCTACACCAAAGCAATTGATATTGCAAATATGATTGCGGCAAAGATAATGACAGGTAATACAAGCTTTGTAGCATACGATAAGAATGATAGTAACAAAGATAAAGCTTATCATGCAAAATATGGTAGCACATCTGGGATCACGAGCACATATGCTCCCAATACGAATCTTGCAAATGCGTTAAATCTCGACGCTACTATTACCTGGAAATGGGATTTTGTGGACTCGGTTATAGCCAATATAGGAGAAACTGATAAAAAAGACACGATCCTCGGTGATCTGATAGCGCTCGGAAGCGAAAGTAACGTAGTAAAGATTACAGAGGCTAATAATGTTATCTCTCAGATTGACGCTGTGACTGTTACAGATAACGATGCAACGTACAATGATGGGCAGAACAACGTCGTAGTTGCCCATCTTGAGACATCCTTTAACATTAATGTCACGGCAACGCAGGCACAGCTTACAGAATAAGTTAAATCGCTGGGCTGGCTTTTTCCGACAGCCTGTTGGGAGAATGTCAGATGAAAGACCGACTATGGTAAGCTTAAGCCTCGCCCGCCCAT
>CAYPSH010000227.1:0-3478 GCA_964413445.1 uncultured Acetatifactor sp. | reverse complement strand
CGGGATAAAAGGCATCCCGGGCTATACCTGATGCCGTCCGCCCAGACAAGGGACAAGACAGCGGTGACACCGGGACAGATGATCAAGGTCATCGAACACTGAAAGGAAGAGTTTGACTATATTATCCTGGACTGCCCCGCCGGGATCGAGCAGGGCTTCCAGAACGCCATTGCCGGGGCGGACAGGGCTTTGGTGGTGACGACGCCGGAGGTCTCCGCCATACGGGACGCGGATCGCATCATCGGGCTTTTGGAGGCAAACGGGATCGGGCAGATGGATCTTCTGATCAACAGGCTCCGGATGGATATGGTAAAAAGAGGGGATATGATGTCGGCGCAGGATGTGGTGGATATTCTTGCGATCCCCCTGATCGGCATTATCCCGGATGATGAAAATGTTGTGGTTGCCACCAATCAGGGAGAACCTCTGGTGGGCAGCGACTGCCCGGCAGGGCTTGCCTACGCAAATGTCGTGCAGCGGGTGGCGGGCAATGAGGTCCCTTTTCTCAATTTTGAAAAAGGGATTTCGTTCTGGACCAGAGTCACGGGAATTTTCCACAGAGTTTAGGAGGAGCAAAATGAGACATTTCTTTCGCAGAAAAAGCTCCTGCCAGGTGGCGAAGGACAGACTGAAAATCCTGCTGATCTCCGACAGGGTGAGCTGTTCTCCCGAAGTGATGGAGCTGATCAAAAATGATATCGCAAGAGTGATATCCAAATATATGAAAATCGATGCCGGTCACATGGAAATAGAGATCAATGCCAAGGGCGGAAAAGCCGGCAGAAATGCAAGACCGAGCCTTTATGCGAACATTCCCATACTGGATGCCACCATGAAGGATCTGGCCGCTAACAGATAAAGGAAAACAAGATACGATGTTTACAAGATTCAGAATACAAGATTATGATTTTAAACTGATACTGATGACAGTCGCACTGTCTGTCATCGGTATCATGGCAATCGGAAGCGCCGAGGAATCACTCCAGACCAAACAGTTGGCCGGAGTGATCGCCGGTGTCTTTCTGATGATCGTCATTTCTTTTTTTAACTATTCCTGGATCATCAGATTATACTGGGTCATATATGCCCTCAATCTGGTCCTCCTCCTGGCTGTGCAGTTTACAGGTGACGAAGGGCGTCTGGGTGCCCAGCGCTGGCTGGAGATCGGCGGACTTCGCTTTCAACCTTCGGAAACTGCGAAAATATTATTGATTTTATTCTTTGCACAGTTTATTATGAAATATAGAGAGAAATTGAATACTGTCAGAATAATCGCCGCCTGTATCGGACTGGTGGCAGTGCCCTGGTATCTCGTCTACAGACAGCCTGATCTGTCTACCAGTGTGGTTTTGATCGTACTCTTTTGTGTGATCATGTTCTCAGGGGGAATCAGTCTGAAGCTGGTGTTCGGTGTCATCGCGGTGGCAATTCCTGCTGTAGCGCTTGCGCTTACGCTGGTGCTCCAGCCGGACAATGAACTTCTGTAGGGCTTTCAGAGAAACCGTCTACTGGCTTTTATCAACCCGGACGAATACGCGGATACCACCGCATACCAGCAGTTGAATTCCGTCATGGCCATCGGCTCCGGGCAGCTGGATGGAAAAGGCTATAAAAACAACGAAATCACATCCGTAAAAAACGGTAATTTTATTTCAGAAGCGCAGACAGATTTCATTTTTGCCGTCATCGGCGAGGAATTCGGTTTCAGGGGCAGCGCAGTGGTCATCGTGCTCCTGATCGGAATTTCCCTGGAATGCATCTCAGTGGCCAGAAAGGCGAAGGATGTGGCAGGGACGATCATAGCGGCCGGTGTCGGAGGGCTGGTAGCTTTCCAGGGCTTTTTTAACATCGGAGTTGCGACTTTTATCCTGCCGAATACAGGTCTTCCCCTGCCGTTTGTAAGCTACGGCCTTACGTCTCTTCTGAGTCTGTTTATGGGGATGGGATTTGTGTTGAATGTCCGGCTTCAGGCGAAAAAGCAAAAGTAAAGTACTAAGGTAAAAGAGAGAAGGTAAGGTATGAACATTGCACTGATAGCGCATGATTCAAAAAAGAAACTGATGCAGAATTTCTGCATTGCATACAGAGGAATCCTGAGTAAAAATGAGTTATATGCAACCGGGACTACAGGACGATTGATCGAGGAGGTCACGAACTTAAATATTCATAAATTTCTTGCAGGCCATCTCGGCGGGGAGCAGCAGATAGGCGCCCAGATCGAGCACAACCAGATCGATCTGGTGATCTTTCTGAGAGACCCGCTTTCCCCCAAGGTTCATGAACCGGATGTAAACAATGTCATGAGATTATGCGATATGCATAATATTCCGCTGGCGACCAATCTGGCCAGCGCTGAGCTTTTGATCAAATCCCTGGACAGAGGAGATTTAGAGTGGCGTGAAATGTACAAATAGAAGAAGTAGAATTGCTTTTTTCCTTTGCGCTGCTGTCACGGTATCCTGCCTTCTGGGCGGGTGCGGCAGCCTTTCCTATGACCTGGCATACAATGCCGATTCTTCGGTCACCAGCTTTAATGTCATCTCAAAGGAGAACAAACGGACTGCGGTCCCCTTTGCCTCTGACTTGTGCATTGTGACGGAGGACGTCCTTTTTGACAGTGTAAATATGGAGGACGCCGAGGCGGCTGTGCTTATGGATGTGGCGGGAAACAGTGTCCTCTATGCCAAGAATGCCCATGAGACACTGTATCCTGCAAGTCTCACGAAGGTTATGACGGCGCTTGTGGCTCTTCAAAACGGCAGCCTTGACCAGGTCCTCACGGCCACATCCAGTGTCAACATCACGGAGTCCGGTGCCCAGCTCTGCGGCCTGAAGGCCGGGGACACCATGACCCTGGACCAGGCGCTCCGCATCCTTTTGATCTATTCGGCCAACGATGCCGCCATGCTGATCGCCGAGGGGATTGGCGGAACCGTCGATCACTTTGTTGAGATGATGAATGAGGAGGCAAAAAGGATCGGCGCCACCAACACGAATTTTACGAATCCCCACGGACTGACGGATGTAGAGCATTACACCACGGCATACGATCTATATCTGATCTTCAACGAGGCGATCAAGTACGATACCTTCAATGAGATCATTCAGATGGGAAGTTACCAGACCACCTATTATGACAAGGACGGCAAGGCGAAGGAGTTTGACAAAACGACCACAAACCTTTTTGTCAGAGGAGACTACAGCGCGCCTGTCAATGTGAATGTGGTGGGCGGGAAGACCGGTACCACAAGTGCAGCGGGTCATTGCCTGATCTTGCTGTCCAGGAATGAGAACGGGTCGCCCTATATCTCGGTCATCCTGCGTTCCTCATCCACGGAGGAGCTCTACGGCGAGATGATCGATTTACTGGATGAGATTCATAAATAGGGTTGTTTTTTGTGACTGATTCCCTTATAATTAGTCTAACGGGCAATATAAATTTATTACTATAGGAGGGTTTTCCAATGGTTCAATTGAT
>CAYPSH010000226.1:0-3490 GCA_964413445.1 uncultured Acetatifactor sp. | reverse complement strand
TGCCGTCATCCGGCGCCACAAAGGAGTACTCCGGGATATCTGTGCCGGTCACCTTTGCCGCAAGCCCCGGAAGGCACTCCATAACGCACCTGCCGTTTAAATCCTTGTAGCCGGTGCGGCAGCCCATGACAAGCTTTCCGCCTGCTGCCACGTACTCTTCCAGGACCGCCATCCTCTCTTTGGTCAGGATGCAGGCATGAGGGTAGAACAGCACTTCGTACTGCGAAAGGCTGTCAGGAGTCGTGTGGTTCTCAAGATACACATAGTCAAAAGGCACATGCAGCTGCTGCATGGCGACAAACAGAGAGCGTTCACTGACAGAATCCACCCGGCTGTGCCAGGTGTCCTGACGGGCGTCCCAGCAGTTGTCGTAATCCTTCACAATGCCGACTTTCGCCGCATATTTTGCCCCGGCGATCTCCTGCAGCTTCCCCACCTTTTCCGCCACCGCTTTCACCTCGCGCAGTCTGCGGTTTTCTCTTCCCGAGTAATCCAGGATACCGTGCCAGTAAATCTCCGTCCCGAAGGTGCAGGTCCTCCACCTGAAATAGCTGACATAATCCGCCCCGTGGGCGATGCTCTGCATGGTCCAGAGGGTCAGCTGGCCGGGTCTGGGGGTGGGCGCCTCCATGCGGGTGTTCCAGCCGCAGGCTCCGCTCTGCTGCTCCATAATGCCGAAATTCGGGGAAATAGCCCGCGTCTCGGACAGATTTCTGCTCCATTTTCTATCCTTCATGGGGTCATCCGGGTTGTAGTCGTCCAGCAGATAGCCAAAGTCCGGATAGGAGTCATACATCATCACATCCAGGCTCTCTTTTGCCATGCGCTGATAATCAATGTTGGAGAACAGGCCGTTTGTGGTGATAAAGTCGCCCTCCTTGGCATATTTCCGGATGATGTCCGCCTGCATTTTTGCAAAGCGGTTCGTGCTGTCAGAGATGAACCGGTAGTAGTCCAGCATCAGATGGGGATTTGTCGTGTTGTGGATGGTCTTTCTGGGCACAAAGACCTCCTCCCAGTCCGTGTAGGTCTGATTCCAGAACACCGTGCCCCATGCCTGATTCAGCGCATCCAGGGTCTTATATTTTTCCTGCAGGAATTTCCGGAAGGCGATCGTGTCACTCTCAGAGTAAAACAGATCCGTCTCGCAGTTGAGCTCATTGTCCAGCTGCCAGCCCACGATGGCGGGATGTTTTCCGTAATGAGAAGCCGATTTTTCCACGATATTGCTGCACTTCTCACGATATATGGGTGAGTTGTAGTTGTAATGGCGTCTTGCGCCGTGGCGGTACAGGTTGCCCTCTACATCGGCGTTGAGCACCTCCGGGTATTTGTTGGTCAGCCAGGCGGGCGGTGTCGCCGTGGGGGTACAGAAGATAACCTGCATTCCCTTCTCATAGGCCAGATTTAAGAATTCATCAAAAAATCCGTAGGTGTATTCTCCCTCCCTTGGCTCGATCAGGCTCCAGGCAAACTCCGCAATGCGGACTGTCCCAAGCCCCGCCTCCAGCATCCTGTCCAGATCCTCTGCCCAGAGTTTCCGGTCCCAGTGCTCCGGATAATAGCAGACCCCCAGGTCAATCCTGCTGCCATTTATCAACTTTCTCATATTCACGCTGTCTCCTTAATATAAAGTTATATAAAGGTCTCTCTCATGGGGCTGAATACATCTACCAGCTTGCCGGCCTCCAGGCACTTCACTCCATGTACGGAGTCAGATGGCATGAGCACGCTGTCCCCCTTCTTTACCACCTTCGTCTCTCCGTCGATGGTAAACTCAAACACGCCCTCTGCAATATAGGTGATCTGAAGATGGGGATGGCTGTGGGTGTTTCCCTGAGATCCCTTTTCAAAGGTAATCTCACACATCATCAGCTCATCGCAATAGCTCATGACCTTTCTGGTCACCCCGGGCTCGCAGGGCGTAATCTTGCATTCCTCGTTTGTTACAAACATTTTTGTACCTCCTTTTTTCTATGCTATCCCGCCTTTTCTGCAGGCAGGAATGCTTATTCAAAATGGTTCATCCCGTATAGCCTGCAGGAATTCTCCCACACAGCACGCCGCACTTCCTCTTCATCCGCCTGTTTTAGCTGCGCCAGCTCTGTCACCACATAGGGGAGGTTCAAAGAGCTGTTTCTCTTTCCCCTGTTCGGCACCGGCGCCAGGTAAGGGCAGTCCGTCTCAAGCACCAGCCTGTCCAGAGGCAGATATTCCACCGCTTCCTTCAGCTTCTTTGCATTTTTAAAGGTGAGCACACCGCCGATCCCGAAGTAAAAGCCCATATCCAGAAAGATTTTCGCGGTTTCCTTTGTGTAGGAATAGCAGTGAACCACACCGCCGATCTTCTCCGCCTCCATAGCCTTCATGACATCGATCGTGTCCTTCGCCGCATCCCTGGAGTGGATGATGACAGGCTTGTGTATCTCTTTTGCCAGCGCAAGCTGCCTTGCAAACCACTCCTTCTGGACATCTCTGTCCGGCTCGTCCCAGTAGTAGTCCAGGCCGATTTCCCCGACAGCGACGCATTTTTCATACTGACACTGCTGTCTGAGCCATGCAAGACCTGTGTCATCCAGCGCGTCAGTCTCATTGGGATGTACGCCAAGCGCACAGTAGATAAAGTCATAGCGCTCCGCCAGGGCTCTTGTGGTCTTACAGGAAGCAAGGCTTGCCGCCACATTCACCACCCGGGCAATTCCCTCACCGGGCAGACTTTCCAGCAGCTTCTCCCTGTCCTCCTCGAATGCCTCATCATCATAATGGGCATGGGTGTCAAATATTGCAGTTACATCATCCGTCATCCTGATATCCTTATGCCTTTCTGTCACGGTCCGCTGTTGACCGGTTTGTCGTAATAGATCCTGCTCTCCTCCAGGATTTGGAACACTCCGTTTTCCAGAGAGAGGATGGACACTGCACAGTTTGGAAGCCCTATCTTCCAGAAGTCCTTCTCCGGGATATCCGCGATCAGGCTCAAAAAACATCTGTTAAAAGCCCCATGCGCCACGACCAGCACATTCTCTTTCTTTCCCTGCAGAGGATAAAGTCTGTCTTCGATAAAGGCTTTCGCCCGCTCCTTCACCTGGCCGATGGACTCTGAGCCGTCGGTGGGCACAAAGCATTCCGGTCTGACCATAAATTCATGCAGAGGATGGTTTACATCCTGCTTGATGGGGTCAAAGTCCTGCCCTTCGCTCTTTCCGAAGCAGAATTCCTTCAGTCTCTCATCCTTTGTGATGGGAACCGCTCGCTCGCCGATCACTGTCTGTGCCGTCACAAAGGCGCGCTGCAGGGGAGAGGAGAAGGCCGCGTCAAATGGGATATCCTTCATCCCCTCCGCCGTCTTTACCGCCAGCTCTATCCCGAATTCGTTTAAGGGGATGTCGCTGTTTCCCTGCAGCCTGCGTTCCTTGTTCCAGGCTGTCTCGCCGTGCCGCATCAGATAAATCTTCATAAGTGTATCTCCCGCCTTGAATATGGTCATTAT
>CAYPSH010000225.1:0-3494 GCA_964413445.1 uncultured Acetatifactor sp. | reverse complement strand
TTGCAGTCAAATAGAGATAAGATAAAAACCGTGTCGAATTTTAGGAAAATTTTAGAAACGACACGGTTTTTTTATTTTGTTTCAGAGGGAGATTTTACGGATGGAAAAATTAAAACCAAAGCTTTTTTCGGTTATGAAAACTTACACGAAGGAGCAGTTTGTCAAGGATGTAGTGGCGGGCATTATCGTCGCCATCATCGCGCTGCCCCTGTCGATCGCACTGGCGCTTGCCAGCGGCGTCACGCCTGAGAAGGGCATCTATACGGCGATCACCGCCGGATTTGTCATTTCCTTCCTCGGAGGGAGCCGCGTCCAGATAGCCGGACCTACCGCGGCCTTTGCCACGATCGTTGCGGGCATTGTAGCCGAAAACGGCTTTGAGGGACTTGTCATTGCCACCCTGATGGCGGGCGTGATCCTGATCCTTATGGGCTTTCTGAGGCTTGGCAGTCTGATCAAATTTATCCCCTATACCATTACCACCGGATTCACAGCGGGAATCGCCGTGACCATTGTCATCGGCCAGATCAAGGACTTTCTGGGACTGACTGTTGTCACTGAGGAGCCTCTGATCGAGACGATGGACAAGCTGAAGGCTGTGTTTACCTTTATCGGTACCGTCAACTGGCAGGCGGTCATCGTGGGTGTGGTCTGCATGGCAATCCTGATCGCATGGCCTTATCTGCCCGGCTTCTGCAAAAAGATCCCGCCTTCTCTGATCGCAGTCTTTGCCGGTATCTTTATGGTGAGCGGACTGAAGATGCGGGTCAACACCATCGGGGATCTCTATGAGATTTCCAATAAGCTTCCTTCGATTTCCGTTCCTGCATTCAGCTTCAAAACGGTGCAGGCGGTGCTTCCGGATGCCTTTACCATTGCCATCCTTGCCGCGATCGAGTCCCTGCTTTCCTGTGTGGTGGCGGACAGCATGGTGAACAGCCGTCATCGCTCCAACATGGAGCTGATCGCCCAGGGCGCCGGAAATATTGTCTCTGCCCTGTTCGGCGGGATCCCTGCAACCGGCGCCATCGCAAGGACGGCGGCCAACGTGAAAAACGGCGGAAGAACCCCCATCGCGGGTATGGTTCACTCGGTGGTGCTGCTTTTGATCCTGGTGGTGCTGATGCCCTATGCGGCGCTCATTCCCATGCCTACCATCGCGGCGATCCTTTTTATGGTTGCCTACAACATGTGCGGCTGGAGAAAATTTGTGTATCTCTGCAAGACCTCTCCCAAGAGCGATATCATTGTCCTGGTGACAACCTTTGTGCTGACGGTTGTATTTGATCTGGTTGTGGCGATCGAGGTCGGCATCCTGATGGCGGCAGTTCTGTTTATGAAGCGCATGAGCGATGTGACAGAGGTGGAGGGCTGGAAGTATGTGGATGATGAGGATGACCCGGACAGTCTTTCCCTTCGCAGCGTGCCCTCCAACGCCAGAGTTTATGAGATCAGCGGGCCGCTTTTCTTCGGGGCAGCAGACAAGATCCTCGGCATCACTCTGGACGAGGATACGAACTGCCTGATCCTTCGCATGAGAAGCGTCAATGCCATTGACGCAACGGCAATGCACAATCTGGAGGAGATGCAGAGCAAATGCGAGCAGAAGCATATCCAGCTTGTCTTCTCCCATGTGAACGAGCAGCCCATGAAGGTTATGCAGAAAGCAGGTTTTGTTGAAAAGCTCGGCGAAGAGAATTTCTGCACCCACATCGATGAGGCGCTTGAGAGAGCAAAGGTATTGCAGCGGGATTGACGGAAAAAAGCATCGCCGCGTCAGCGCGCGTTGAGATTTACAAATACAACATTTTGTGGTACAATCTGGGCAAATGTGCAATGCGTTGTGCATTTGCCTTTTTGAAACTTTAAGCGAAATATTTGAACAGGAGTATAGATATAAATGTCAGAACAGATTGCAGTAGAAGACCTGACACCCATGATGCAGCAATATATGGAGACGAAGAAACAGTACAAGGACTGCATCCTTTTTTACCGGCTGGGCGATTTCTACGAGATGTTTTTCGATGATGCTCTGACCGCATCCAGGGAACTGGAGATCACCCTGACGGGAAAATCCTGCGGATTGGAAGAGAGGGCTCCCATGTGCGGTATCCCCTATCATGCGGTGGAGGGATACCTGACCAAACTGGTCGGCAGAGGCTATAAGGTCGCAATCTGTGAGCAGATGGAGGACCCGAAGCTTGCGAAGGGGCTGGTAAAACGGGATGTGATCCGGATCGTGACGCCCGGGACAAATCTGAATGTCCAGTCTCTGGAGGCTTCCAAAAACAACTTTTTAATGTGCATCACCTACATGCCCGCCAAGATAGGCATTTCCGTTGCGGATGTGACGACAGGCGACTATTATCTGACCGAGGTGGAGGATCTCAAAAAGCTGAATGACGAACTGATGAAGTATGAGCCCTCGGAGATCATCTGCAATGAAGCCTTTCTGGTCAGCGGCTTTGACGTGGAGAATCTGCGGGCAAAGTACCATATCTCCGTCAATGCGCTTGAGCCCCATCTGTTTGATGACGACGGATGCCGGAGAGCGCTTTTGAAGCATTTTAAGGTGAATACGCTGATCGGTCTCGGGATAGAAGATTTCCCTGTGGGGATGATAGCGGCGGGTGCCCTTTTGCAGTATCTCTACGATACCCAGAAGACAGATCTGGCACATCTCACCCACATATATCCTTATCTCACCAACAAATACATGCTTCTGGACAGCTCTACCAGGCGCAATCTGGAGCTGACGGAAACCCTGCGTGACAAGCAGAAAAGAGGATCGCTTCTGTGGGTGCTGGACAAGACCAGGACTGCCATGGGAGGAAGGCTGCTGCGGAGTATGCTCGAGCAGCCCCTGATCGACAAGGCTGAGATGGAGAAGCGTCTGGATGCCATCGAGGAGCTGAACAGGGACAGCGTCTCCAGAGATGAGCTGAGAGAATATTTAAACCCGATCTATGATCTGGAAAGGCTCTTGAGCAAGGTGACCTACAAGACGGCAAACCCCAGGGACTTTATCGCCTTTAAGAATTCCCTTGAGATGCTTCCGGCCATCAAGACCGTGCTCGGCGGCTTTGAAAAGGAGGAACTGAAGTCCATTGAGAGTGAAATAGACGGTCTTCAGGATATTTATGAACTGATCGCTGCTTCCATCGAGGAAGAACCGCCGGTCTCCATCAGGGAGGGCGGCATGATCAGGGATGGCTTTGACGAGACCATCGACATGCTCAGGAGTGCCAAGAGGGACGGAAAGCAGTGGCTGGCGGAGCTGGAGGAAAAGGACAGAGAGCGGACCGGCATCAAGAATCTGAAGATCAAGTACAACAAGGTCTTCGGCTACTATTTTGAGGTGACGAACTCCTATAAGAATATGGTCCCGGAGGACTACATCCGCAAACAGACACTTGCCAATGCGGAGCGTTACACCACACCGAGGCTGAAGGAGCTGGAGGACACCATTTTAAATGCAGAGGATAAGCTGACCG
>CAYPSH010000224.1:2000-3501 GCA_964413445.1 uncultured Acetatifactor sp. | reverse complement strand
TCCCCCTATGAGATCGATATGTCCGGTTTCCCGTTTAGCGTGTGGAGGAAGATCACCGGCAGCATCATGAGCGATGCCAATGCGGATCTGTTTGCCAGAGGAGAGGCGCAGGGGGACTATGAGCTGCGGCGGACCATCTGCCGATACCTGCACTCCTCCAGAGGGGTGAACTGCGAGCCGGAGCAGGTCATCGTCGGGGCGGGAAATGACTATCTGCTGCTTCTTCTTGAAAAAATCCTGGGGCGTCATGTGCCGGTGGCCATGGAAGACCCCACCTACAGCCGCTCCTATCAACTGTTTCGCTCCTTCGCCTATCCCGTCTCCACAGTGGGTATGGACGAGAGCGGCATGCGTGTGGACCAGCTTGAGGCGACAGGCGCGAAGGTGGCCTATGTGATGCCGTCCCACCAGTTTCCCATGGGAAATGTGATGCCGATCGGCAGGCGGCTGGAACTTTTGAAATGGGCGGACAGCGGGGAGGACAGATACCTGATCGAGGACGACTACGACAGTGAATTCCGCTTCCACGGCAAACCGATCCCGGCCCTGCAGTCCTCCGACGAGAGGGGCAGAGTGATCTACATCGGCAGCTTTTCCAAGGCGATCGCACCGGCGATCCGTGTCAGCTTTATGGTGCTGCCGTCCGGGCTCTTAGCGCGGTACAAAAGGGAGTGCTCCTTTTATTCCTGCACGGTTTCCAGAATCGACCAGAGCATCTTAAACCAGTTTATAAAGGACGGATATTTTGAGAGACATCTGAATAAAATGCGGAAAATCTACAGGGCAAAGCATGATCTGCTCCTCGAGCTTTTAAAACCCTTCGGAGAGAGCTTTGACATCAGCGGAGAAAACGCCGGACTGCATCTGCTGCTGACGGCGAAAGGAAATGTCAGCGAGGAGCGGCTTTTGCGCACCGCGGAAGAAAAAGGGGTGAGGGTCTGCGGACTGTCCTCCTATGTGGTCGACAGCAGGAAACGGGAGGGAAAGGCAGCCGTTCTCCTGGGCTTTGGCGGTATGAGCACTGCGCAGCTGACGGAGGGTGTCCGGCTGTTGAAGGAAGCCTGGATGTGAGAAACGCTGCAGGGACAGAGAAATAAAGATAGCCCGGGAAATGCATGGCATTCCCGGGCTAAAGTGTATTTTGGACTCTCGATTCCGATCCTTCTCTACTCATCCGCATCGTCTGTATCGTGGATGGGAGGTTCCTCGTCGGAGCTATCCTCCTCGTCAAAAAATTCTTCTACGGTCTCCTCGGTCCTTTCGGCAGAGGCGGATACGGTCTTTACAACCTTGTGCAGGGGTGTGAAGCTGTCCTCCTTTTCCGCTTCCGAGACGGCATCCTCTTTTGCGGACGCAGCCGTATCTTCCTTTGTGGATTCGGCAGCATCTTCCTTTGCGGACGCAGCCGTATCTTCCTTTGTGGATTCGGCAGCACCTTCCTTGGCGGACGCAGCCGCATCTTCCTTTGCAGTCCCGGCGGCCTCCGCTTCCTTTTGCTCAC
>CAYPSH010000224.1:0-1900 GCA_964413445.1 uncultured Acetatifactor sp. | reverse complement strand
ATAATAAACGGCTGGGGAGCGGACCGGGGGGAAGCCTATGAACAGTAAATTCTTTGACTTAAAAAAAGAAAAACAGGACAGGATCATCAATGCAGCCCTGAAAGGGTTCGCCCTGCAGGGCTACCGCCATGCGGGGACGGATGAGATGGTGAAGGAGGCAGCCATCAGCAAGGGGCTGCTGTTTCATTATTTTGAGAGCAAGATCGGCCTGTACCGTTTTGTCTATAACTACAGTGTCCGATATATGAGTCTGGAGCTGAAATCGACGGTAAACGCTAAGGAGAAGGATCTGTTTGAGGTGATAAGGCAGAAGGAGCTTGCGAGAATGCAGGTCATGAAGGGCTACCCTTATATGCAGCAGTTTCTGAACCGCTCCATGCTGGAGGATTCCCCGGAGGCACTTGACGCCGTGGAGGACAGACGCCTCGGTTTTCAGAAGACTCTCGAAGAGATCGACGGGCAGATCGATCTCGGCCTGCTCCCGGAGGGAGTGGACGGGGAGAAGCTTCGAAAAATGTTGGATTTTACCATCAGAGGGCTGATGACCGAAAAGCTGCTGGAGGCAACATTCAGGCCGGAAACGCTTTATGAGGAGATCTGTGGGTATCTGGACATGACTAGACAGCTTGTGTATAAGACGAGATAGGAGGCACAGATTATGTTTCAGTTTACAGAAGATTGTGTGACGGGAATTCCCGAAATCGACGAGGAGCATCAGAAACTTTTCGACATGATCAACAGAGGGTATGAGCTTTTGAATAATGACGAAAAGAATCTGTCGGAAAGCCGTGAACTGCTCCTGGAATGCAAAAGGTATGCGGGAACCCATTTTGCCCATGAGGAGGCATACATGGAGAAGATCGGGGAACCGGAACTTCCCCGTCAGAGAAAAGAGCACCGGGACTTTGAGGCAAAGATCGATGAGATGCTCAAGAGAGCTCTGGAGGGAGATAAGGAGGTCTTAAAGGACGTCCTGGAATTCCTCTCCCTCTGGCTGTACCGCCACATCCTGGGCAGCGACATCATGATCGGACATATGCTGAAACCGGCAGAGGAGAGCAGCAAAAAGGCGGCCGGGAAGGAGGACCCCTTCGCGTTCACCGACCAATACCGCACGGGCATCATGTTCGTGGATTCGGAGCATGAGACGCTGTTCCATATCATAAAGGAGGCCAACGACCTGATATGCGAAGAATTCATGTACGACAAGTATGATGAGATCGTCCGGATCCTCGACAAACTGAAGGAGTACACCATCCATCATTTCCGGGACGAGGAGTCCTATATGGAACGCATCGGCTATGACGGTCTGAAAGCCCAGAAAAATGCCCATCAGGCCTTTGTGGACAAGCTGGAAAATATCAGCCTGGACGAGGTGGATGAAAACCAGCAGGAGTACCTGATCGAGCTGGTGGACTTCCTTTTAAGCTGGCTTGTCAACCACATCATGAAGGTAGATAAGAGGATTCCGGTCAGGGATTTTTGAGGAAACGCCTTCATGGAACCTTTCCTTATTTAAATTTAATGATACCGGGGTCAAAACACAGGGGATTCTATGTCTGACTTACCCATATTGAACCTTGAAAATTAAATATTTTACAGTAGGATTAAGTTTTTAATAATTCTATGGGTCTGTCAGGCTTACTTCAATGCCTTTTTAGCCCAATGCTGGATTTGGAGCATAGTTACCCAATCCTTTTCTAAACCCGAAGAGCTTCCTAAAATTAAGCGCCGCTATCTTCGAGCCAAAAAAGAACTTGCCCCTTTGCTTACCTCTTGGCAGTTTCTCAAGATGGTAATTCCTGCGTATATTGGATGGAACTGTCTCTACACCATTTCTGAGTCTGGCATAATTAACGAATTCTTCGCTTTGCATATAACGCTGGCTTTTGGCTCTGTT
>CAYPSH010000223.1:0-3513 GCA_964413445.1 uncultured Acetatifactor sp. | reverse complement strand
GAAATCATCTGTATGATATTTCCAATGCCATCGCAGCCTATGTGAAACCCTACGGCTACGGTATTGTGCGGGATCTTGTAGGACATGGCGTGGGCACAAAGCTCCATGAAGACCCTCAGATACCGAATTTTGCACAGTTGAAACGCGGGCCCAAGCTCCGTCCCGGCATGACGCTTGCCGTTGAACCTATGATCAACATGGGAAGAGCTGACGTGGAGTGGCTGGACGACGACTGGACGGTAGTGACAGAGGACGGCTCACTTTCGGCTCATTACGAGAACACCATACTGATCACTGAGGACGGCGAGCCGGAAATCCTGACTCTTTGATGTGGTGATGACTACGGAATCAGCCCGGACATTTGGAAACGGCAGGAAAAAATATGATAGGACAATTTGTGATCTCCAGGGCGGGGCATGATAAAGATACTGTGTATGTGGTCACAGCCGAGGAGGGAGAGTTTCTGTATCTGTCGGACGGACGGCTGAAGCTGCCGGATGCGCCGAAGAAGAAGCGCAGAAAGCATGTGCAGCCGGTGAACAGGACAGTGGAAGAAACACTTCGCGAGAGACTGGCCGCAGGGGAAAAGGTGGAGCCGGAGGCAGTAAAGCGTGCCATAAAGCAATATAAAATCGAAGCAAATAGTTAACCTAAGTTTAGTGGAGGAAATGTATGTCAAAAAGTGATGTGATCGAAATTGAAGGAACCGTTGTTGAGAAGCTGCCCAACACCATGTTTCAGGTGGAACTGGAGAACGGCCATCGCGTTCTTGCCCATATCAGCGGCAAACTGCGTCAGAACTTCATCCGTATCCTTCCCGGCGACAAGGTGACATTGGAACTGTCCCCTTACGACCTGAGCAAGGGACGTATCATTTGGAGAGATAAGTAAGTGGGAAAAAGGGAAATCCTTATTTTCTTAAAGAGAGCAACCATATGTCTGTCGGCAGGAACTGTCGCAGGCATTTTGCTTTTGATGGCGGTTTTTGCGCTGCCGACTGCGCCTATGCAGGAGCACGTGGGAAAATTTGCGCTGGAGGCACTGGGGGAAACGGATGGAAATAGCTTTCTGGCTTATCTGTCCGATGAACGCGAGAGCTTTACGGATGCCATCATCATGCAGAACGCCACGGAAGAGGCGGAGGGAAAGGGCATTTATGAGCGGGCGATGATGATCTACCGCTATGATCTGGAGGAGGACGCATGGACTCCGGAGGAGTCATTGGCTGCAGTGAGCGGCGGCACAGACACGGCGACTATGTATCTGAAGGAATATTCCAGGTACTGGCACGGGTATCTGGTGCTTGTAAAGCCGCTGCTGCTCCTCTTTACCTGGAAACAGATTCTTGTTTTCCTGACGGTCCTGCAGCTTGTCCTTCTGGGCATATTTCTGCTGTTGACTGTCCGGAAAGGAAAGGCGCATGCGGGGATAGCTGTGCTTTGCGGTTATCTGTTGATGAAGCCGGCTGTGATGGCAGCCTCCGTCACCATGTCCGTGTGCTGGATCCTGACGCTGTGTGTTCTTATCTATATAGCAGCGAAAAGAGACCGCCTGGAAGAGTTTTCTGCGTATCTCACCCTGTTTCTGATAACGGGGATGCTTACCTCTTATCTGGATTTTTTGACCTACCCGATTGCCACCCTGGGTGTCCCGCTGTGTGTTTTCTTCCTATTAAAAGAGGAAGGCAGCATGAAGAAGATCCTGGAAAAGCTTACAGGTGCAGTTTGCGGCTGGGGATGCGGCTACATCGGACTCTGGGGAATGAAGTGGGTCGCGGCGGATCTGACACTGCATCAGGGAACCATTAAGGATGCCCTCTGGACTGTGATCGGCAGAACGGAATCCGTGGGCGGACGCCCGAGAATGAATGGGATGATCTATACGATCAGCCTGAATCTTGCAGAGTATGCCGGATCTGTCCGGTACTTTGCACTGGGTGTGGCAGGGGCGGCACTGGTGCTCGTTGTCATCGCCTGCTTTCGGACGGGAGTGAGGGAGACCCTTGTGCGTCAGATCCCCTATGCGGTTGTATTCCTGCTTCCCTTACTCTGGATCGCAGCAGCTCAGAACCATTCGGCACTCCACGCACGATTTACCTTCCGCATCCTTGCGGTGAGTTTCCTGGCGCTTGCGGCTGTGTGCGTTTCCTGCATCCGGAGGATAGCCGCCGCCACGGTTCCCGGGCGGGATAAATAGGGACGGGGCAGAAACCGGAACTGTCCCGCAAAGACATGAAGGACGGTCTCGGGCGGTGTGACCTATATTTATTTGAAAAAAATACATACAAAATAGGAAAATAGACTTGCCAAGTGACAACCCCCATGCTATAATATAAAACGGTCTTTTTTGAAAGGAGGGTTTCAGATGAAAGTTAGATCATCAGTAAAACCAATTTGCGAAAAGTGCAAAATCATCAAGAGAAAAGGACGCATCAGAGTAATCTGCGAGAATCCGAAGCATAAGCAGAGACAGGGATAATCACCGCTTGTTGTGCCTGAGGGCATGATGAGTTAAGTGAGTTCTTGTCCGGTTTTCATGTGCGGCTGAACCAATGCGGAGCATGAGCAATGCATTGATTATCATAGAACTGGGATAGAGCTTACAGGAGATTACTTCTTGATACTGTTTCCATTCGGAACAGACAGATCGGATGCAAGTCCGGTTGGGTGAAAGCCCCAATCAATTAGTAACAGACAATGCGCATGCAACAACAGACCAATTATCATGCGCAAGATGTTAATCCGCAGAGCGGAGCAATGTATCCATAAACAGTGCAGGCGCGGGGTGATGTCCGCGCGGGCATAAGTCGGACGGGTACAGGAAAATGGAGGAAATGTAAATGGCTCGTATCGCAGGTGTTGACTTACCTAGAGAAAAACGAATTGAGATTGGTTTGACCTATGTATATGGGATCGGCAGATCTACTGCTGACAAAATCCTGGCAGAGGCAGGCGTAAATCCCGATACCAGAGTTAGAGACATCACTGATGACGAAGTAAAGAAGCTGTCCGAGGCGATTGAGAAGCTCGGCGTCATGGTAGAGGGTGACCTGAGACGTGAAGTTGCTCTGAACATCAAGAGACTTCAGGAGATCGGCTGCTATCGCGGTATCCGTCATCGTAAGGGTCTTCCTGTCCGTGGACAGAATACCAAGAACAATGCGAGAACCCGCAAGGGTCCTAAGCGTACCGTCGCTAACAAGAAAAAGTAAAAGTTTAGTGCGCTAAACTTTTACTTGATACTTCTGAATTTGCAACGCAAATTTAGAAGGTTCCGAAGTAACCCAAAAAAGGAATCAAACGGATTCCTATCAATGAGAAAGTAGGTTAGTTTAAAATGGCTAAACAGGTTGCGAAAAAAGTAGCAAAGAAGCGCGTCAAGAAAAACGTTGAACGCGGACAGGCACATATTCAGTCTTCTTTTAACAATACAATTGTTACTTTGACAGATACTGAAGGAAATGCTCTCAGCTGGGCAAGTGCTGGTGGTCTGGGATTTAGAGGTTCAAGGAAA
>CAYPSH010000222.1:1967-3516 GCA_964413445.1 uncultured Acetatifactor sp. | reverse complement strand
CTCCCTCATTTGTCTTTTTACTTACAGACCGCTTTTTTCCTTGTTCATCACGGCGAAATTCACGCCGGTCTTGTCAGGCTTCTCATCGTCAAACACATAGTCCTTTCCGGGAAGCACTGCGTTTAAGATGATACCCACCAGAGCGCCCACTGCCAGTCCGGAGAGGCTGACGGTAAGGTTTCCTGCGGTAAAGCCGATGGCGCCTGCTGCGCTGTAGTTGATGCCGATGGACAGTACCAGGATCAGGGCTGCCACGATGACATTGCGGCTCTTGGAGAAATCACAGCGGGATTCCACCACGTTGCGGACACCGACTGCGGAGATCATACCGTAAAGCACCAGGGACACGCCGCCGACTGTAGCGGTGGGCATGCAGCCGATGATAGCGGCAAACTTCGGGCAGAAGGAGAACAGGATGGCAAAGCATGCTGCGATCCGGATGACGAAGGGGTCATACACCTTGGTCAGGGAAAGCACGCCTGTGTTCTCACCGTAGGTCGTGTTGGCGGGAGCGCCGAACAGGGCAGCCAGGATGGTTGCAAGGCCGTCTCCCATCAGGGTTCTGTGAAGTCCGGGATCCTTGATATAGTTCTTTCCCACTGTGGAAGAGATCGCGGAAATATCACCGATATGCTCCACCATGGTTGCAAGGGCAATGGGAACGATGGTGACAGCCGCTGTGATCAGCAGGGAGGTATTTCCGTCAGAGAGTGCCCAGAACACTGTGCTTTTCCAGTGGATGGGAAGTCCGACCCAGGAAGCCTCAGCCACGCTTGAGAAGTCCACACGGCCCAGGATGACTGCCAGCAGATAGGAACCGATGACACCGATGATAATGGGGACAATCTTGATCATGCCTTTTCCCCAGATGTTGCAGACCACGATCAGCACAATGGCCACCAGGGCGATCAGCCAGTCGGTGGAGCAGCTGTCGATGGCAGACTGGGAAAGGGTAAGACCGATGGCAATGATGATGGGACCGGTCACAACAGGCGGGAAGAATTTCATCACTTTTCCCGCGCCAAAAAACTTGATCAGAAGAGCCAGTACGATATACAAAAGACCGGCACACGCTACACCGAAGCAGGCGTAGGGCAGAAGCTCAGCCTCTCCGTTGGGGGCAAGTGCAAAGTAGCCTCCCAGAAATGCAAAGGAAGAACCCAGGAATGCGGGTACCTTTCTCTTTGTCAGAAAATGAAACAGCAGGGTGCCAAGACCCGCAAACAACAATGTGGTGGAAACATCCAGACCTGTCAGCATAGGTACCAGAATGGTAGACCCGAACATTGCAAACATGTGCTGTAAGCCCAGCACAGCCACCTTGGGCGCACCAAGGCTTCTGGCATCGTAGATGCCGCTCTCACCGAGAGCCGTATTCTTTTTTTCGCTCATGAAACTCATCCTCCTGTAATATCTGCTCCCCTGTAAAGGATACATCTCGCGGCATTTTCTGCACCTTTGCCAAAATTTGCCGCATTCGAATACCATGATACTAGCTGAGCGGAATTCAGTCAAGGAAAAGCGGGCAATTCCTGAAAATAGTTACGAA
>CAYPSH010000222.1:0-1867 GCA_964413445.1 uncultured Acetatifactor sp. | reverse complement strand
TATATACAATACCCTTAAATGATGCGGTGAATGCGGGCGACGAATGCCCTTTCTGTTTCATAGAGAGAAAGATCGAACAGGATCTTCTGGATTTTGTCCTGGGAAGCGGCTCCTCCTACATGGAGAGCGACATCCGGGAGATGACGGACAAGGCAGGCTTCTGCCGCATGCATTTCCAGAAAATGTTCGACTACGGCAACACTCTGGGAAACGCCTGGATCTTAAAGACTCATTATCGCAAGATCATAGACGAAATGCAGAAGGAGTTCTCCGGCTTCCGGCCCGGGAAAAGCTCTCTGAAGGGAAAGCTTCTGAAAAAAAGCGAGAGCGAAAACCCCATCGGCATGTGGGTGCGCAGGAAGGAGGAATCCTGCTACATCTGCGCCCAGTACAAAGAGACCTACGCCCGCTATCTGGACACGTTTTTCTATCTCTGGAGACAGGATGACGCCTTCAGAGACAAGATCCTTAAGAGCAAGGGCTTCTGCCTCCCCCACTTCGGCGACCTCTGCAGCGCCTCAGACAGCCATTTGAACGACCGGGAAAAAGAAGACTTCTACGCCCGCATCCTGCCCCTGATGGAGAAGAACATGGAGAGATTGTCCGAGGATGTATCCTGGCTGGTTGAAAAGTTCGACTACCGCAACAAGGATGCCGACTGGAAAAATTCCAGGGACGCCATCCAGCGCGGCATGCAGAAATTAAAAGGGGGCTACCCCGCGGATGCCCCCTATAAATCGAGTAAATAAATATAAATTAAATGATACCGGGGTCAAAAGGTATCGCAACTGTTCCTTAAAAATTAAATATTTTACAGTAAATACAAGCATTTCACTCCCTGTAGAGTTATAATAATTACAGGGTTTGAAAGGAAGTGCATATCATGTCATTTAAAGAAAACGAAAATCAGCAATTATCATTGGACGACAGTTTCTTCTCTCTTACGGCGCGTGAGAAAAAGGCTCTCGAAAATTCATGGGCACAAATATTTGCCGATGAAATTTTCCCTGCCATTGATGAGAAACGCTTTTCGGTATTATATAGTGATAAAGCCTCTCGTCCGAATACACCGGTAAATGTTATTGTAGGTGCGCTCATCATTAAAGAGCTGTTTGATTACTCTGATGATGAGATTGTTGAAAATCTTATGCTCGACCTTCATCTCCAGTATGCGCTTCATACTACAAGCTTTGCTGAACAGCCTATTTCAGATAAGACATTAAGCCGTTTTAGAAGTCGGTGTTATAATTATGAAACTGCCCACAACGTAGATCTGTACCATGATTGTGTAAAAGATCTCAGTGGCAAGATTGCAAAACTGATGAATCTCAATGGCCGGATCAGGAGAATGGACTCCATAATGATTGAATCAAACATTCGTTTTCTTAGCCGTATGGAGCTGATATACACATGTATTTCAAAACTGGTTATTTATCTTGAGAAGAATCATTCCGATAAGCTACCCGATCACATGAAGCATTATGCCAATCCAAACGACTATAACAAAATCTTCTATCACCAGCGAAATGATGATATGGAGCAGATCATCCAGTCTTTATTGGATGATAGTGATGCGCTTCTTGATATTTGTGGTTCGGACTATGATAATCTTACAGAGTACCAGCTGTTCTCCAGATGTTTGTCAGATCAGACAGTTGTTGAGAACAGCAAGCGCAGGCTCAGGACAAAAGAGGATGGAACCATGAATTCCTCTGCATTACACCCCCCTCGGATCCGGATGCAACATATCGAAACAAGGCAGGAAAACCCCATCGCGGTTATGCGGCAAATCTTGAGGAAACCGTTGGGAAGAACGGATCCGTTATTACTGATTATCAGTATGACAAAAATCTCCATACTGACAGCC
>CAYPSH010000221.1:0-3522 GCA_964413445.1 uncultured Acetatifactor sp. | reverse complement strand
AAATTCATTTGAATATTTTTTATATTCATCTGTTTTCTCAAAATCTTCTACATACTGGACGATCAGCTTTACGGTGCCCTCAGGACCCAGCACGCTGCTGTTGATGCACAGGTCATAGCTGTCCGCACGTCCCCACTTTTTGGAGGAATAATAATTGTAATAGCTCTGGCGCTGCTTATCCTTTTTGATGATCATATCCTTTGCCTTGTCTTCGGTCAGCTGATACTTTTCCATAATGCGCTTTACTTTTGCATCACTGTCGCCGTAGATGAAGAGGTTCACTACATTCTTGTAGTCGGCAAGCGCATAATCGGCACAGCGGCCGACGATCACGCAGGGGCCCTCATCGGCGATCTTTTTGATGGTGTCAAACTGTGCGAGGAAAACCTTATGGCTGATCGGCATATCGACAAAGGAAGATGTATTATAGCCAAAGGAGTAAGTATCCATCACAAGATTGTACAGGAAGGAATTGGTAGGTCTCTCATCGTGATTCTGAATCATTTCCTCACAGAAGCCGCTCTCCTGCGCCGCTCTGGTCAAAAGCTCCTTATCATAACATTTGATTCCGAAATAATCAGCCACTTTCTCTCCGATTTCCCGGCCGGCTGAGCCAAACTGTCTTCCGATCGTAATTACTGTATTCATGTGCCTACCTCTTTTCTGGAATAGTATAAAAGCAGATGCAGCGCTTGAGCTTTTATCTGAATATATTATACAACATTTCCATGTGACAGACAAGAAAAAGTCATTCCAATCAATAAAATAGACAAAATCATTCGGTATTGCCTACATAATTTCAAGCAAATGTTCAAAATATTCCGGCAGGGGTGCATTTACCTCTACATATTCGCCTGTGGTGGGATGGATAAAGCCCAGCGTCATGGCATGCAGCGTCTGACCCTGCAGTCTGAAGGGGGATTTTTGACTGCCGTAGACTTCGTCTCCCAAAAGCGGGTGGCCGATGCTTGCCATGTGGACACGGATCTGGTGAGTCCTGCCCGTCTCCAGCCTGCACTCGATATAGGTGTACTTGTCAAAGCGCTGCAAAACCCTGTAATGGGTCACGGCATTCTTTCCGTTCTTTTCATTGACAGCCATTTTTTTCCTGTCTGTGGGATGTCTGCCGATGGGCCTGTCAATGACCCCTTCTTCCTCCTGCAATACACCCAGGCAGATGGCGCGGTATCTTCTGGTGATGGTATGAGCCTTCAGCTGCGCAGCAATGCAGTTGTGTGCCGCATCGTTCTTGCAGGCGATGACAGACCCGGTGGTATCCCTGTCGATCCGGTGTACAATGCCCGGCCGCATGACGCCGTTGATGCCGGAGAGCTCATGCCCGCAATGGTACATCAGGGCATTTACAAGTGTTCCGCTGTAATGCCCTGCCGCCGGATGCACCACCATCCCCTTCGGCTTGTTGACCACGATGACATCCCTGTCCTCATAGAGAATGTCAAGAGGGATATCTTCAGGCTCAATGTCAGGCTCCACAGCCTCCGGCAGGCAAAAGGAAATCACATCGTCTGTCTTCACACGGTAACTGCCCTTGACAGGGACACCGTTTACCGTCACCGCATCCTCTCTGATCAGCTTCTGGATAAAAGAGCGCGACAAAGAATCGATAAGTGCGGCAAGGCACTTATCGATTCTCTCATCTTCCAGTTCTTCTGTTATCTCAAAACGAAAATTTTCCATCAGAAAGCTTCCCCCGGATGCCTGCTACATCTCACGATAGCGGTTCTGTTTAAAGCTCAGAAACTCCAGATCCTTCTCGGTGAATACAAACAGGAACAAAATAAACAAAAGGATCGTGGCTACGACAATATAACAGTCCGCCACATTGAAAATCGGAAAATTGATCAGCACAAAGGAGATAAAATCCACCACATAATCCAGCTTGATGCGGTCGATCATGTTGCCCAGCCCCCCTGCGATCACCGCCGCCAAAAGGATGTGGACTACGTCAAACTTCTTATCCTCAGGGAGCTTATGGAGCAGGAAAAGGATCACGGCAAGGAAAACCACACCCACAAACAGGATAAAAAACTTCTGATTCTGAAGCATGCCGAAAGCGGAGCCCCTGTTCTCCAGATAGTTCAGCTCCAGCACCCCGTCGATGAGAACAAAAGCCGGGTTATTTTTCAAATGGGTAACCGCCAGATATTTGGTCAGCTGGTCAAAAGCCAACAGTAAAATCGCAATCACTGCATCCAACAGCAGCATCTTCGTCTTTTTACGCATGTGCATCCTCTTCACTGAAATTGATTTCTTCTATTGCAGCCAGAATTTCTTCATCGGTCACTGTCCTGTCAATGACGGCTTTTCCGATTTTCTTTAAAAGCACAAACTTGATCTTTCCGGACTCCATCTTCTTGTCGGATCTGGTCAGGCGAAGGATTTCCTGCGGGTCGATCCCGTCAACGGAAATCGGGAGATAAAAGGGCACGAACATATCCCTGATCTCATAGTACTCCTCCATGGACAAAAGCTCTCTCTTCCAGGAGATATAGGCGGCCGCCACTGCGCCCAGGGCAACGCACTCCCCGTGGTAAAGCTCGAAATTTTTGGCCTTTTCCACGGCGTGGCCGATGGTGTGTCCGAAATTTAAAAGGGCTCTGTCCCCCTGCTCTGTGGGGTCTTTCTCCACTACAAGCTTTTTTACGGTACAGCTCCGGACCAGCATTTCCTGCAGTACATCCAGATCCCGCTCGCAGATCTCGTACATATTTTCGATCAGCCACTCGTAAAGGTTCGCATCCTTGATCAGACCGTGCTTCATGATCTCAGCAAAACCGGAGAAGAACTGTCTGTCCTCCAGGGTGGCGAGGACACTGTGGTTCATGTACACCAGCTTCGGCATCTTGAAGGCACCCACCATATTTTTGTAGCCGTCAAAATCCACACCGGTCTTTCCGCCGATGCTGGAGTCAGCCTGCGCGAGAAGAGTGGTGGGAACCTGCACAAAATCGATGCCGCGCAGATAGGTGGCAGCCACAAAGCCTGTCGTATCTCCCACAACGCCTCCGCCCAGGGCGATCAGCAGATCCTTGCGGTCAAAATGCTCCTCAATGAGGAATTTGTAAGCATCCCTCACCGTATCCAGATTTTTATTTTCCTCACCGCTTGGGAACACGAATTTGGCAACCTTTAAACACTTTCCGTCCAGAAGGGAAAAGACCTCCTGCCCGTAGAATTCATCCACCCTGGAATCTGTGATGATACAGATCCTGCGCTTGTCACAGCCCAGTGTGAGCAGTTCCGGCCACAGATCCTCAAAGGACTGCGTGAACACAATATCATAGCAGGGCTTTTTATTATATAAGATCGGCAATCGTTCCATACTCGGTATGTTCCTTTCGATTTTTGCTTTTGATTACTTTCCTGCGCAGGGATGAACTTTCCCATACGATGAAGAGAGCCCGCAAAGCGGACTCTCTCGCTTTTAACTATTGATCGGCATCTCGAAGGAACCGCCGAAAATATCCTGGAAATCACCGGAAATATCAACACTGGAAGGAG
>CAYPSH010000220.1:0-3523 GCA_964413445.1 uncultured Acetatifactor sp. | reverse complement strand
GTGATGAGCGTATATGCGAACTTCGGCGTGAGCCTGCCTCACTCCTCCGCTTCGGACCGCTCTCAGGGCTACGCGGTGGACGGACTGGATAATGCACAGCCCGGCGACCTGATCTGCTATTCCGGTCATGTGGCGCTCTATATCGGAAACGGACAGATTGTACATGCCTCCAACAAGAGGACAGGAATCATTGTATCAAACGCAAACTACAGAACGATCCTCGCCATCCGCAGAATTTTCTAGTCTTTTAATACAATAATAAATAAAATAAACGATATAAAAAGAGCCGTATATTCCGAAAGAGTGGATATGCGGCTCTTTTGCGGTACATAGAAAATTGTCGAAAAATTTAAAAAATTAGAATGCATCCTTGAATTGCCAAACTATGTGCAAAATGCACAAAAGAAGGTCGAAAAACGATTTAACACAAAAAATGAATCAAATCTGCAATTGAAGTTATCCACATGCGAAATCTTGGCAAATAGGCTGAAAATGATTTATACACTAAGTTATGCACATTATCCACAGATTTTTTCCCATGCCAGATCAGCAAAAATCAGGAACACTTGTTTTGTGAAGTTCTCATAAAAATCGAAAAATATAAAAAATTGACAAAAAATCGGTTGACATATCAGATGTCAAAAACAAATAAAAAAGCAGTTAAATTGTTGCGCATACTGTCTTTCGTGTGTTATAATGAATGAACAATAAACAACCGAAAGGGATGATTATATGAAATTTGTTATCGTAGGCAGAAACATTGAGGTAACACCCGGATTGAGGGCGGCAGTGGAAGAGAAGATCGGAAAGCTGGAAAAGTATTTCAACCCGGACACAGAAGCACATGTGACCCTGAGTGTGGAGAAGGATCGCCAGAAGATTGAGGTGACGATTCCGGTAAAGGGAAATATCATCCGTTCCGAACAGGTCAGCAATGACATGTATGTCTCCATCGACCTGGTGGAGGAGATCATTGAAAGGCAGTTGAAAAAGTACAAGAACAAGATAGTGGACAAGCAGCAGGCGGCGGCTGATTTCAGCAAGATGTATGTGGAAAATGATTACATGGATGAGGAGGAGATCAGGATCGTCCGTACAAAGAAGTTTGACATCAAACCGATGTATCCTGAGGATGCCTGCATCCATATGGAACTGCTGGGACATAACTTCTTCGTGTTCATCAATGCGGAGACAGATCAGGTAAATGTGGTGTACAAGAGAAAAGGCGATACCTACGGTTTGATCGAGCCTGAGGTATAAATGGGGTTTGGTAGGGTTTATGGCGGGAGACGGAATAAGTCTTCCGCCTTTTTCATATATTGCCAGTGACTTGGAACGAGCGGAGACAAAAATGGAGCGGGAACAGAGAGCGCGTTATATGTCACTGCTGAAAAGAGCGATCCCGGCGGAGGCCGTCCTGGCGGCGGCACTGGGGGCACTTGTATGGTCGCAGGCAAAAAGCGGCATGATACCGGCGGGCGGCTTCGCAGAAACCAAAGGCGGGACGCAGGAGCAGTCGGGTGAAGAGACACTGGCATTGGAGGAGGACTACATCCGGTGGGTGGATTTTAATGTGTCCTATGAGGCACTCTGCAAGGCGTATGAATGGGATGTGGAGACACACGGGACCGAAAACGAGGTGAACTGGGTGGATCTGCTCGCATACACAGCGGCAAAAACCGGAGGAGAGTTTGAAAAGGAGTCCTTAAAAATCATGGAAAAGGGCGCAAAGGCTCTCTCCACAGGGGATAAAACCCTGGGGGAGCTGACAGACGATCTGAAGTACTTTTCCTATTACAGAGAAGCATATGATGCTGCCATAGGAGGACTGGTCGGGGCTTACCGGGAGGTCGTGACAGATGAGAACGGCGGGGTGAGCGAGACGGAATGCTATGGATTAAAAGGATATTTTCCCCTGGCAAGGGGATTTGACTATACTCATTATGATGATTTCGGGGTCGGGAGAAGCTACGGCTATCAGAGAAGGCATCTGGGACATGACATGATGGGGCTGATCGGAACACCTGTGATCGCAGTGGAGTCCGGCACAGTGGAGGCACTGGGCTGGAATCAGTACGGTGGCTGGAGAATCGGTATCCGAAGCTTTGACGGCAGAAGGTACTATTATTACGCGCATCTGCGGCAGAATTATCCCTATGCAGAAGGATTGGAGGTGGGAGATGTCGTGACGGCAGGCGATGTCATCGGTTACATGGGGCACACCGGCTATAG
Organism: uncultured Acetatifactor sp.; assembly: GCA_964413445.1. Taxonomy (GTDB): domain Bacteria; phylum Bacillota; class Clostridia; order Lachnospirales; family Lachnospiraceae; genus Acetatifactor. The sequence continues at coordinate 1,291 of CAYPSH010000220.1, read as the reverse complement.
TACAACGGAAAATGTCAATAATATAGAAGTGACGCATCTGCACTGGGGGCTGCAGCTGATCTTTGATGAATCCCAGAAGGAGGGAGACAATGAGATCTGGATCGATGTGTATCCCCTGACCAGATTCCTGGCAAAGCATACACAGCCGGTGGCAAAAATCGAGGGAACCAGAGAGTGGATGCGGACGACAAATATCATTGATCCTTCCGTAAAATAGGAATCCGGAGGTTTTGTTATTTTTTTGTCAAAAACCCATTGCAAATGCTCTGGGACTGTGATACACTAAGAAAAGTGAATATGACAAAAAAATAACAATCATAAAGAAACGAAAAAATGGAGGAAAAACAAATGGCAAAGAAAGTTGTTTTGGCTGGGGCATGTCGTACCGCAATTGGTACTATGGGCGGTCCATTGAGCACTACCCCTGCAGTTGAACTTGGAGCGATCGTGATCAGAGAAGCTTTGAACAGGGCTGGCGTAAAGCCTGAAAATGTTGACCAGGTTTATATGGGATGTGTCATCCAGGCTGCCCAGGGACAGAACGTGGCCCGTCAGGCATCCATCAAGGCAGGGCTTCCCATCGAGGTACCTGCGGTGACGATGAATGTTGTCTGCGGTTCCGGCTTAAACTGCGTAAATCAGGCTGCACAGATGATCATGGCAGGGGATGCCGATGTTGTCGTGGCAGGCGGTATGGAAAATATGTCCATGGCTCCCTATGCAGTGCCTCAGGCTCGTTTCGGTTACAGAATGAACAACGGCACACTGGTGGATACTATGATCAAGGATGCCCTTTGGGACGCATTCAATGATTATCATATGATCACGACGGCGGACAACATCTGCCGTGAGTGGGGTCTCACCCGTGAGGAGCTGGATGAGTTTGCATTAAACAGCCAGCTGAAGGCTGAGGCTGCCCAGAAGTCAGGTGCCTTCGATGCGGAGATCGTTCCCGTGACTGTGAAGAAAAAGAAAGAGACGATCGAGTTTAAGGTGGATGAGGGACCTCGTCCTGGCTCTACCATGGAAGGACTTAAGAAGCTTCGTCCCATCAATCCTGACGGCTTTGTTACCGCAGGAAATGCATCCGGCATCAACGACGGTGCAGCGGCCATTGTTGTCATGAGCGAAGAGAAGGCAAAGGAACTGGGCGTGAAGCCTATGGCCACTTTTGTCGCAGGTGCTCTGGCAGGTGTGCGCCCTGAGGTTATGGGTATCGGTCCTGTCGCTGCCACAAAGAAGGTAATGGCAAAGACCGGCATGAAGATTGAAGATTTCGATATCATCGAGG
>CAYPSH010000219.1:0-3548 GCA_964413445.1 uncultured Acetatifactor sp. | reverse complement strand
ATGGAAAGGAGAGTGTGACGCATGGAATACATAGAAAAAAAACGCTGGTTATTTTTAGGACTTCCACTCACTTTTACAAAATACAGGATCAAAGAGGACATTCTCACCATAGATGAGGGCTTTTTTAAGACGGTCGAGAATGACTGCTATATGTACAAGATCCAGGATGTGCAGCACAGCGCGAGCCTTGCGGAGAAGCTTGTGGGCATCGGGACCGTCACCTGCTTTACGGGCGACACCACCCATCCCCAGCTTGTCCTGTCCCACATAAAGCACTCCAGACAGATAAAGGATTTCATCCTGGAGAAGTCTGAGGCGGCAAGATTAAAGAGACGCACCGTCAATATGCTGGATATCGGTTCGGCGGCTTCGGTTGATGACGGGGATATGTAATGCACAGGATTTTCGGGATGTAGAGTACGACAGGAGCGTTTGAGGCACAATGGAACTGGATATGACAAAGGGATCGCCCGCGAAGCTGATCGCGCGGTTTATCATCCCTATTATAATAGGAAACATTTTTCAACAGCTCTACAATATGGTGGACACCATTATTGTAGGGCGTTTTGTCGGTGTGGATGCACTGGCTGCGGTGGGCGCCACAGGCTCTGTGGTCTTTTTGATCCTGGGCTTTACCCAGGGGCTGACTACCGGCTTTACCGTCATGACGGCCCAACGGTTTGGCGCCGGTGACAGGGAGGGCATGAAAAAAAGTATCGGCAGCGCCGTGATCCTGTCGGTGATCGTGACGATCCTCATGACTGCGGTCAGCCTCGCAGGCATGGACAGCCTGCTGCGCCTGATGAACACGCCGGAGGATATCTTTGAGATGTCCAAGCAATATATCACCATCATCTGTATGGGGATATGCTGCAATGTGCTGTACAATCTGCAGGCGAGCATCCTGCGGGCCATCGGCAACAGCGTGGTCCCTCTGGTGCTTTTGTTCCTCTCCTCCATCAGCAATATCGTGCTGGATTACAGCCTGATCGTCTACGGCAATATGGGCGTTGGGGGCGCGGCAACGGCCACAGTTATCTCTCAGGGACTGTCAGGTGTGCTCTGCCTGATCTATATCATCAGAGCGGTTCCCGCCCTGCATGTGAGAAGGGAACATTTCAAACTGGATGGGGATTGTGTGAAGCAGCAGCTTTCCGTGGGGATTCCCATGGCACTGCAGTTTTCCATCACAGCCATCGGAACGATCCTGGTGCAGGCGGCCTTAAATCTGCTGGGCTCTGTGGCGGTGGCAGCTTACTCCGTCGCCTCCAAAGTGGAGCAGCTTGTGACCCAGCCATTCTCGTCTATGGGTGTCACCATGGCAACCTACTGTGCCCAGAACAAGGGTATCAACGATCTTGGCAGGATCAAAAAGGGCGTCAGAGCGGCAAATATCATGTCCGCAGTCTACGCGGTGGTGATCTACGGTGTGGTCTGTCTGGCATTGCCCGTGATCATACCGCTGTTTACCAGTGAAAATGTGGAAACGATCTACGGATATGCAAGGATTTATATGGTTATCTGCGGTGTCTTTTTCATCCCGCTCGGTATGATCTTTATCTTCCGGAATGCCCTGCAGGGCTGCGGGTTCGGGTTCATCCCCATGATGGGCGGCGTGGTGGAGCTTGTCAGCAGAAGTGTGGTGGCGTTTATCGCTGCAGGAATGCGCAGCTATACGGGCGTCTGCTTTGCAAACGTGGGCGCATGGCTCACTGCAGGGGTATTTCTGTGGATCGCCTACGGCGTGCTGATGAAGCGGATGGAGAAAAAAGCGGAGAAAGCCGGTTCATGACAACAGCTTTTCAAAGAAGAGTCCTGCGCCGAACCAGTAGGGGGCATAGTCAAGCCGGATAAGGCGGTCTATGTTAAAGCGGCTTTCCCCGTAGTCCCAGGGACAGGCGTGATGTCTGCTTAAGAGGCTGCCTGCCAGGTATTCTCCGGAGAAGATCAGACTCATGTAGGTGAATCCCCGCTTCCAGACGGACAGATTTTTCAACATCCGGCTTAAAGGCCCGATGAGGGCGGCGCAGCCGTAGATGGGGAACATCCAGAGGGAAGTGACACCCTTTAAGGTCTTGTCCGTGCCGCGCAGTGAGTGCAGGGCGGTAAAAATGATTTCCATGCACCAGCCTGTGAGACCGCATTTTGCAAAGTTTTTCAGAAAGCTTTTCATTTTGTGCTTCATAGGGACTCCTTTTTCGTTTTCTAAGAGGGAGTATTCACCGGCCGGAAGCATTTTATGCGAAAAAGACCAAAAGAAAAGAGGCTTAAAAAATGAAGGAACGGGAAGTGATGGAATATATAGAGAGCTGTGCTTCTCTTGGGATCGTGCCGGGACTTGACAGCATAAGGGAGCTTTGCAGGAGACTGGATGACCCGCAAAAACAGCTGAAATTTATCCACATCGCGGGCACCAACGGCAAAGGCTCTGTCTCCGCTTACCTTTCCTCTGTGCTGAAGGCAGCGGGATACCGGGTGGGAAGATATGTCTCCCCTTCGGTTCTGGGGTATCGGGAGCGGATACAGGTAAATGACAGGTGGATCACCGTAAAGGCGCTCTGCAGCGGCATGGAAAGAATAAAAAACACCTGTGATGAAATGGCCGCAGAAGGTCTTGCGCATCCCACGCCCTTTGAGATGGAGACAGCGCTGGGCTTTCTTTACTTTGTGGAAAAGAAATGCGATATTGTCGTCCTGGAGACGGGGATGGGCGGCCTGTACGATGCCACGAATCTGATCGAAAATACGGTGGCGGCGGTGCTCACCTCCATCAGCAGGGATCACATGAAATTCCTGGGAAATACCCTGGGAGAGATAGCTGCCCAGAAGGCGGGGATTTTGAAGCCCGGATGTACGGCGGTCAGCATCCTGCAGCCGCCGCAGGCCATGGAGAAGGTGGAGGAGCAGGCTGCCCGTGTGGGCTGTCCGCTTGTGGTCTGTGACCCAAAGAAGGCGACACATGTGAAGAGTACTCTCACAAAGCAGCAGTTCGATTATGGCGGCTTTCAGAAGCTGGAGATCACTCTGGCGGGCAGGTATCAGATCGACAATGCAGCCCTGGCTGTGGAAGTGCTGAGGGTGATGGGGGAGAAGGGCTTCCCTGTGACGGAGAAGGCGCTCAGAGAGGGGCTTAAAAATACTGTCTGGAAGGGGCGCTTTACGGTCATCGCAAAAAAGCCGCTGTTTATCGTAGACGGGGCCCACGACGAGGATGCGGCCATGAGACTGGCGGAGTCCATCGAATTTTATTTTACAAACAGGCGGATTATATATATAATGGGAGTGTTAAAGGACAAGGAGTACGATAAGATCATCGCCCTGACACACTCCTATGCGGATCAGATCATCACTGTTGCGACACCCGGAAATCCCAGGGCGCTGCCGGCCTACGAGCTGGCGTGCGAGGTGGCGAAGGTACACAAAAATGTGACCGCCGCAGGCAGCCTGGAGGAGGCGGTGGAGATGAGCAGGCTGCTCGCGGGGAAGGACGATGTGATCATTGCCTTCGGCTCCCTCTCTTTTCTGGGGAGGCTGATGGAAATCGTGGC
>CAYPSH010000218.1:0-3561 GCA_964413445.1 uncultured Acetatifactor sp. | reverse complement strand
GTGCAGGCCCTGACATGGGCGGCGCATCTTCTTCCAATGCGGATGACGACGTCATCGACGGAGATTTCAGGGAGGTCTGACGACGAAAAGATTTTCTAAGGCGGCAGAGTACGCCGCCTAACAAAATCTAAGTTTCGTCGGGAAGAATGGCTCAAAGAGCCATTCTTCCGCAGAGCGATTCCTTTCCGGGGGTTGCAGATTTCTTTGAGATATGATATAAAGATTTGAGTTTAGAGTTATTGTGACACAGGGTATGTGAGTACCCACCAGGGTATGTGAGTTCCGCAAGGGATTCGCATACCCTGTGTTACCGTGTAATGAGGAGCAATTATGGCAGAACAGAAGCGGGACTATTATGAAGTTCTTGGCGTTGACAAAAATGCGGATGATGCCGCTATCAAAAAGGCATATCGTGTCCTTGCAAAGAAATATCATCCGGATATGAACCCGGGTGATGCGGAGGCAGAGAAGAAGTTCAAGGAAGCTTCGGAGGCGTACGCTGTCTTAAGCGATGCGGACAAGAGACGTCAGTATGACCAGTTTGGTCATGCGGCCTTTGACGGCGGTGCGGGCGGAGCAGGCGGCTTTGATTTTAACGGCGCTGACTTCGGCGATATTTTTGGAGACATCTTCGGAGATCTGTTCGGCAGCGGAAGAAGCAGAAGTCAGGGAGGCAACGGTCCCATGAAGGGTGCAAACCTGAGGACCAGCGTCCGCATTACCTTCGAGGAGGCAGTGTTCGGCTGCAAGAAGGAAATTGAGCTGACCGTGAAGGAAACCTGTAAGACCTGTAACGGTTCCGGCGCAAAGCCCGGCACCAGCCCTGTAACCTGTACCAAGTGCGGCGGAAAAGGGCAGGTGGTGTTTACACAGCAGTCCTTCTTCGGCACGGTGCGCAATGTGCAGACCTGTCCTGACTGTCAGGGAACCGGAAAGGTGATAAAGGATAAGTGTCCGGATTGCCATGGAACCGGCTATATTCCCATGAAAAAACGGTACTCTGTGGATATCCCCGCAGGTATCGACAACGGACAGTCCACGAGAATGCCCGGTCTGGGTGAGCCCGGCGTGAACGGAGGCCCCAGAGGGGATGTGCTGATCGAAGTGATCGTGGGCCGTCATCCGATCTTCCAGAGACAGGACTTTGACATTTACTCCACAGTACCGGTATCCTTTGCGGTAGCGGCGCTCGGAGGCGAAATACTGATCGACACTGTGGACGGCAAGGTGATCTATGATGTGAAGCCGGGAACCCAGACAGACACAAGGATCCGCCTGAGAGGCAAGGGCGTTCCCTCCTGGAGAAACAAGGATACCCGCGGTGACCACTATGTCACTCTGGTAGTGCAGGTGCCCGACAAGCTGAGCCATGAGGCCAAGGAGCTGCTCAGACAGTTTGACGAGTTGACGGGGGATACCCTGAATGCGACTGCAAAATCAAAAGACGCACAGGAGAGCTCCGGCGATACAAAAGACGGTAAAGACAGTAAGAAAAAGAAATTCTGGAAATAAAGACAGGGAAGAGGCAGGCTTTGGACAGCCTGCCTCTTCATAGTGTTTCAGAAAGGTAAAAGTGAGGAATGAAGTGGGTAAAATTCAGGATTAAGACAGTTACGGATGCGGAAGATATCATTATCAGCACGCTTTACGATATCGGGCTGGAGGGCGCGCAGATTGAAGATAAGGTGCCGCTTACGGCGCTTGAGAAGGAGCAGATGTTTGTGGATATCCTGCCGGACGGACCGGAGGATGACGGCATCGCTTATCTGAGCTTTTTTGTGGAGGAAAAAGAGGACGGAAGCCTGGAACTGAACGGCGAGCGAACGGACAGAGATGCCGTTCTGGCGGCGGTAAGCCGTGAACTGGAAGACTTGAGGACCTTCTGCGATATCGGAGAGGGAACGGTCACAGTGGATGAAACAGAGGATATCGACTGGATCAACAACTGGAAACAGTATTTCCACCAGTTTTACATAGATGACATTCTTGTCATTCCCTCCTGGGAGCAGATAAAGGAAGAGGACGAGGGGAAAATGGTACTCCACATCGACCCCGGCACCGCCTTCGGGACAGGTATGCACGAGACGACACAGCTCTGCATCAGACAGCTGAAAAAATATATTACACCTGAGACAAAGCTTCTGGATGTGGGAACCGGGAGCGGCATTCTGGCGATCCTTTCCCTGATGTTCGGAGCAAAGCATGCTGTGGGGACCGATCTCGACATCTGTGCGGTGGAGGCAGTGGAGCAGAATTGTCAGGCAAACGGCATCGCGCCGGAAAAATTTGAGATGATGATCGGCAATATCATCACGGACAAAGAGGTGCAGGACAAGGTCGGTTACGGCTGCTATGACATTGTGGTGGCAAATATCCTTGCGGATGTCCTCGTGCCGCTGACGCCGGTGATCGTAAACCAGTTAAAGCCCGGCGGCATCTACATTACCTCCGGCATCATCGATGACAAGGAAGAAACTGTGGTCCGCGCTGTGAAAGAGGCGGGCTTCGAGGTGTTGGAAGTCACATACCAGGGTGAGTGGGTCAGCGTGACCGCCCGCAAGGCTTAAACGTGCGCCTGCATTGGGTCAAGCGAAATAGACATGGCTGACGGCAGGGCGAGTTATTGCCCGGGTCACAATGATACGAAGGAGGCACGCCGTGTACCATTTTTTTGTCGAGCCGGAGCAGATTGACGTGCCCGGCAAAACCGTCACCATCGTCGGCAGCGATGTAAATCACATCAGGAATGTGCTGCGGATGAAGGTGGGCGAGGAACTGAATATCAGCAACGGACGGGACGGGAAGGAATACCGCTGCGCCGTCACTGCCTGTGAGGAGGACAGGATCCTGTGCGAACTGCGCTTTGTCAAGGAGGACAATGTGGAGCTTCCGGCAAGAGTCTGCCTGTTCCAGGGACTTCCCAAGGCGGACAAGATGGAGTTGATCGTCCAGAAGGCGGTGGAGCTCGGCGCCTGTGAGATCATCCCTGTCGCCATGAAGCGCTGCGTGGTGAAGCTGGACGATAAGAAGGCTGCCGCCAAAGTGGCCAGGTGGCAGGGCATCGCAGAGGCGGCCGCAAAGCAGAGCAAGAGGGGGATCATCCCAAAGGTCTGCGATATGATGACATTCCCGGAGGCGGTGCGGAGAGCCTCCGCAATGGATGTGAGCCTCCTGCCCTACGAGATGGCGGAAGGCATGGAGAAGACGAGAAAACTGATCGACGGATTAAAGCCGGGGCAGACGATCGCTGTCTTCATCGGCCCGGAGGGCGGGTTCGACGAAAGCGAGGTCAGGCTTGCGGCGGAGTCCGGTGCAGAGCCCATCACTCTGGGAAAGCGTATCCTGCGCACGGAGACAGCCGGGATGACTGTGCTTTCCTGGATCATGTACGCTCTGGAAAGATAAAGGTTCATGAGGACGGCTGACCTTATATCCGGCTATCGGAGAATGATAACGGATGCAGGAGAGAATGCATATAATATGGCAAGGGCGGGGCACGGGCAGCGCCGGACCTGCCGATGAAAATAAATGTGGTCAGGAGAGACAAAATGGAAGTTTATC
>CAYPSH010000217.1:0-3627 GCA_964413445.1 uncultured Acetatifactor sp. | reverse complement strand
CAGCAGCAGAAAGCTTCTGGGAGCGAAAACGCTGTTTGCCACCCATTATCATGAGCTGACCGAGCTGGAAGGCAAGATGAGCAACGTGAACAATTACTGCATTGCCGTCAAGGAGTGCGGGGATGACATTGTCTTTTTAAGAAAAATCGTAAAGGGCGGAGCAGACAGAAGCTACGGTATCCAGGTCGCCAAGCTCGCAGGTGTCCCGGACATGGTCATCGACAGGGCGAAGGAGATCGCCGAACAGCTTTCGGACAATGATATCACGGAGAAGATCCAGAATATTGCCGTGGATGCGAAGGGTGAGGGAAAGGCAAAGAAACAGCCGAAGCTGGATGAGGTGGATCTTGCCCAGATATCCCTGTTTGACACGGTGACGGATGAGGATGTGATAAAGGAACTGATGGAGGCTGATGTCAACACCATGTCGCCTCTGGATGCGTTAAACACCCTGTACCGCCTTCAGAATAAGCTGAAAAACCGCTGGTAGAAAGGATTTTAGATGGCACAGATACATATTCTGGATTCTGAGACGATAGACAAGATCGCTGCAGGAGAGGTGGTGGAACGCCCCTCCAGCGTGGTGAAGGAGCTGGTGGAAAACGCCATTGATGCGGGCGCGACGGCTGTCACAGTGGAGATCAAGGACGGCGGTATCGAGTTCATCCGCGTCACGGACAATGGTTCCGGCATGGAAAAGAGCCAGCTTCGGACGGCCTTTTTGCGCCATGCCACCAGCAAGATAGCGGATGCCTCGGATCTGTTAAAGATTCACAGCCTCGGCTTCCGCGGTGAGGCTCTCTCCAGTATTGCGGCTGTTGCAAAGGTGGAGGTCATCACAAGGCAGAAGGACAGCATGACCGGAAGCAGGATGATCCTGGAGGGCGCAAAGGAAATTGCATTTGAGGAGGTGGGTGCGCCCGAGGGAACCACCTTTATCATGCGAAATCTTTTCTTTAACACGCCCGTCAGAAGGAAGTTTCTGAAATCCGCCATGACAGAGGGCGGCTATATCGCTGATCTGATGGAGCATCTGGCGCTGTCCAGACCGGATATCTCTTTTAAGCTTTTGGTGGGAAATCAGATGAAGTTTCACACCTCCGGAAACGGAGACTTAAAGGAGGTGATCTATAGGATCTACGGGCGCGATGTGGCAGGTGCCCTTGTGCCCATCCAGTCTGAGCAGGACGGGGTGAAAATCGAAGGGTATCTGGGAAAGCCGGTCCAGGTGCGATCCAACAGAAGCTTTGAAATCTGTTTTATCAACGGCAGATTTATCAGAAGTTCCGTGGTCTCCAGAGCGGTGGAGGAAGGGTACAAAGAATACCTGATGCAGCACAAATTCCCTGTCTGCATCCTTCACATTACCATGGATCCGGAAAAGGTGGATGTGAATGTGCATCCCACCAAGATGGATGTGCGGTTTGAGAACGGTCCTGTTTTCAGCGCTTATCTGTGCGGCGCCGTGAAATATACCCTAAAGCATCACGAGATGATACCGGATGCCTTTCTGGAATCAGACAGAGAAAGAAGGGCTGCTCAGAAGGAAGAGCGAAGAGAATCGGATAGCAGGGGGACTCCGGAACCCTTTGAACAGCGCCGCACCCAGGAGTACCGCGTGATGGAAGCGGCAAGGTATGATGCGGAACGCCCGAAAATGCAGGAATTCCGTCAGAATCCGGTGTGGGAGAGGGTAAAGGGCGGCGAATCCCGCGGGGAATTGTCGGAAAATTTGTCGCAAATGACGGTAAAACAGGTCAGGAATCCCGCGGCCCAAGACAATACAAAAGCAAGTGAAATTCTATCTGAAGGTAATATTGACCGCGACGGCAAAAGGGAGGACACCTTAAGTCAGCCTGTGCAGACGCAGGACGATTTCTTCACGGAGACATCGGAATTTGGCGAGGAAAAGGCAGTTCCCCAAAAGGAGGCTGTGCCGGAGAGTAGGGAGACAGCGCCGGAAAGTAAGCCGGAGCAGCTAACCCTTTTTGAGGAAAAGATCCTGACGGAGGATAACCGTCAGAAATTCCGCATCATCGGGCAGGTCTTCGAAACTTACTGGCTGATCGAGTTCGAGGATAAGCTGATGATGATCGACCAGCACGCTGCCCATGAGAAGGTCAATTATGAGCGCCTGATGAAGCAGTATCACGAGAAAAATGTGGTTTCCCAACGTCTGATGCCGCCGGTGATCGTAAGCCTGACTGCCCAGGAGGAGACGGTGCTGGCGGAAAACATGGATGTCTTTCTCTCGCTTGGATATGAGATCGAAGCCTTCGGAGGAAACGAGTACGCATTGAGGTCTGTTCCCGTGGACCTGTATGGATGTAACGAGAAAGAGATGTTTGTGGAAGTGCTGGATCAGCTGGCGGAGGGCGGAAACTTCGGCAGTATCCGTGTCATAGAAGAGAAAATTGCCTCCATGTCCTGCAAGGCCGCAGTGAAGGGGAATAATCGCCTGAGTTATGCCGAGGCGGAGGCACTGATAGATGAGCTTCTGACACTGGAGAATCCCTATAACTGCCCCCACGGCAGACCGACTATCGTCACCATGACGAAATCGGAGATGGACAAAAAATTCAAGCGGATAGTCGGCTGATGCCGGGTGAATGATACAGAGTAAAAACAGAATAAGCCGGAAACAAATAATCGTGCACAAGGAGGGTTTTGAGTGGAAGAGAGCAGTACGAAGCGCCCAATGATTGTTCTGACCGGCCCGACGGCGGTGGGAAAGACAAAGCTGTCCCTGTCGCTTGCAAAAGCGGTGGACGGAGAGATCATCTCCGCAGATTCCATGCAGGTCTACAGGCATATGGATATCGGCTCCGCCAAAATAAAGCCTGAGCAGATGCAGGGAGTCCGGCATCATATGATAGATATCCTGGAACCCTGGGAGCCTTTCAATGTGGTTGTTTTTCAGCAGAAATGCAAGGAATGCCTTGCCGAGATCTACGGCAGAGGGCACGTGCCCATTGTCACCGGAGGAACCGGATTCTACATCCAGGCGCTTTTGCGTGATGTGGACTTTACTGAAAATGAAGAGGATGCGTCATACAGACAGTATCTGGAGAAGCTTGCGGAGGAGAAGGGAGCGGAATATCTCCACGATATGCTGAAGGCAGCCGACCCGGCATCTGCGGAAGCCATTCATGCCAATAACAGAAAGCGCACCATAAGGGCGCTGGAATATTTTCATTTGACAGGAGAACCCATTTCCAGACACAATCTGGAGGAGAGCAGGAAGGGCAGCGCCTACGATTCCTGCTATTTTGTGCTCAATGACGACAGAGAAAGACTTTATGCCCGGATCGAACAGCGGATCGAGGAAATGCTGGAGGAAGGCCTTGTCGAGGAAGTGAAAAAACTAAAGGACATGGGCTGTCACAGAGGGATGATTTCCATGCAGGGCCTCGGCTATAAGGAAATCCTCGCATGGCTCGACGGAGAAACCACCTATGAGGAAGCCGTGGAAATCATAAAACGCGACACCAGACATTTTGCAAAGAGACAGCTTACGTGGTTCCGCAGAGAGCCGGATGTCATTTGGGTGGACAAGCCCGCCTTTGACTATGATGAGGACAAAATCCTGGCGTTCATGCTGAAGACCTGGGCGGAAAAACGCAAGGG
>CAYPSH010000216.1:2189-3638 GCA_964413445.1 uncultured Acetatifactor sp. | reverse complement strand
GCCTGCCCTCCTCGGGCAGGTTTAGTTGAAAATTTCCGGCGCACATGGTATGATTGGCAAAATAGTTCCGAAATACAACCCAATGCGGCATCTGCCCGGAAAGGAAGTCTGCGCTATGTCTACAAGCACTCGATTTGAGGTTCCCTACATATATGAAAAAATAAACCGGGGAGGCTTCTCCCCCGAAAAGCCCCTGACCGTATCTGTTCCGGGCTCCAAGAGCATCACCAACCGCGCCCTGCTCCTGGCGACTCTGGCGGAAGGCACCTCCGCTCTGGAGGGCGTCCTGTTTTCCGATGACTCCAGGCATTTCTTAAAATGTATCCAGGATCTGGGCTTTGAAACCACCGTGGATGAGGCAGAAAAACAAGTCACCGTAAAGGGGCTTGGCGGCAGGGTGCCCTTGCAGGAAGCCGCTCAGTATGTGGGCAGCGCCGGGACTGCGGCAAGATTTCTGACCGCCTGGCTCGGCCTTTCGGAAGGCACCTATCACATGGACGCCTCTGAGCAGATGAGAAAGCGCCCCATGGCTCCTCTTCTGGATGCCCTGACGGAGCTTGGCTGTGAGGTCATTTACCCCGAAGGCGGCACGCCCGGGCATTTTCCCTTCACCTTAAGGGGACATGGATTCCAAAAGGACAGCATCTGTGTCAACATCGACGACAGCAGCCAGTTTCTGAGTGCCCTGCTGATCGCCTCCTGTCTGGCAAAGTCCGATTTTACCACCCGCATAGAGGGCACCCACGGCATGTCCTATATCGGGATGACCTTAAAAATGATGGAACAGTTCGGTGTCTCCTCCGCGCCCCTGTACTACTGCGACGGGGCAAGGGGAAGTCACGACTGTTCAGGCTGTGTAAACAGCACCATCCCCTACGCCTACCGCGTAAAGTCCGGGCAGCACTATCAGGCGCAGACCTATCAGGTGGAGCCGGATGTCTCCGCCGCCTGCTACTTTTATGCCGCAAGTCCTCTTCTGGGCATTCCTGTCCTGGTAAAGGGGGTGCATTTTGACTCATTGCAGGGAGATGTGGCTTTTCTGAAAATTCTGGAAGAAATGGGATGTCAGACGCAGGACACAGAGACGGGGATTCTCCTCCTGCCGCCCGAGAGCGGGCGTTTTAAGGGTGTCACCGCAGATATGTCCGCCTGCTCCGACCAGGCGATCACCCTGGCGGCCATCGCCCCCTTTGCGGACTCCCCCACCACCATAAACGGCATCGGCCACATCCGTTTCCAGGAGAGCAACCGGATGGATGCCATTGTGACAGAGCTTGGAAAAATGGGCATCCGCTGTGAGGAGACGGACACCAGCATCACGATCTGGCCCGGGACGCCCGCCCCCTCCCTGGTGGAAACCTACGACGACCACCGGATGGCCATGGGCTTTTCGCTGATCGGACTGAGAACAGCCGGAATCGTCATCGACAATCCCGGCTGCTGTAAAAA
>CAYPSH010000216.1:0-2089 GCA_964413445.1 uncultured Acetatifactor sp. | reverse complement strand
ACGATCCGCCTCATGCAGGCGTTTGACTCCCCCATCTTCACGGCTTTTTCCATCACCTCCGCCAGGAAATCCCCCACCAGACCTTTCTCCCTTTTCCGGAAGGTTTCCAGCTTTTTCCCGTCTCCACCCGCCAGGCCGCTCGCCGAGCGGATCTCCGGGTCATAGGTCATATCCGCATGTTCCATCGCCCGGTACATGGACCGCATGGTCTCAAAGGACTCCTCCGCTGAAACATTGCGCTCCTTCATGTCATCCTCCATGACGACCTGCCAGAACTCCCGGCCGCTCTCCCGGGCACTGTCTGTTATTTCCTGTAAATATGCAAAACTCATAAAATCTCTTACTTCCTCATTCAATATCGGTTAGCTTCTGTGCCGTGGTATTGGGGCTGTAGTAGGTGACTTTCCTGATACCCGCAATTCTCTTAAGCCTCTCGCAGGCTTCCCCCGGAACCTCCTGATCGCACTCGATCACCATGACCGCGTCGTCCCCCCGGCCTGCCCGGTTCAGCTGCATTGTCGCGATGTTCACCGCGCACTGTTCCAGCATTCTCGTGACCTCCGCCACCTGTCCCGGCCGGTCCGAATTGTTGACGATCAGAGTGGGATACTCCCCTGAGAAATTTGCGCTCATCCCGTCGATGCTGGCTATGTTGATGCGGGAACCGCCGATGGATTCCCCCACGATCTCCATTTTCCGCCCCCTGCTGCCGGTCAGATACAGCTGCGCGGAATTGGGGTGTCCGTCTCTTAAGTCCGCCTTGCCGAAGACGATCTCGACACCGGCTTCCTCTGCCAGCTTCAGGCTCTCCGGCACCCGCTCGTCATCGGGCAGCATCCCCAGAAGCCCGGCACAGAGAGCCTGCCTGGTCCCGTGGCCTTTCCCTGTGGCCAGGAAAGAACCGTACAACAAAATTTCCGCCTTCGCCACCGGCTCCGCCAAAAGCTTTCCGGCCACATAGCCGATTCTCACCGCCCCCGCCGTATGGGAGCTGGAGGGCCCTACCATCACAGGCCCAACAATGTCAAATAAATTCATTTTGTCCTAAAACCTCTTTTGCCGATATAGTACCTTTGTTTAGGATACCCTGTCCGCCGCCAAAAAGTCAATAGAAGTCTATACATGAGCGCAAAAATATGGTACAATGATAGTAAAGAAAGTTTTTCGAGAGGTGAATTATGAGCAAGAAAAAGGTTGTTGTATCTCTGGGTCATGATGCGCTTGGCTACACGACAGAGGCGCAGTGGGATGCGGTGCGTGTAACCGCGAAGGCACTGGCCGATCTGGTGGAGGCGGACTATCAGCTGACCATCACCCACAGCAACGGGCCTCAGGTCAGCATGATCCACAAAGCCATGACCGAGCTGCGCCGTGTTTACATTGACTATACCCCCGCACCCATGTGTGTCTGCTCTGCCATGAGCCAGGGCTATGTGGGATATGATATTCAGAACGCCCTGCGTTCCGAGCTTCTCAGCCGCGGCATTTCCAAGCCGGTGAGCACCATTCTCACCCAGGTGACTGTGGATCCCTATGATGATGCCTTCTACAGCCCCACCAAGGTCATCGGCAGATATATGTCCAAAGAGGATGCCGAGACAGAAGTGAAGAAGGGCAATTATGTGCAGGAGGACAAGGGCAAGGGCTTCCGCCGTGTGGTTGCGGCTCCCAGACCCATCGACATTGTTGAAATAGAGGCTATCCGCACACTGGCTGACGCCGATCAGGTTGTCATCGCCTGCGGAGGCGGCGGCATCCCGGTCATCGAGCAGCAGCACACCTTAAAGGGTGCCTCCGCTGTCATCGAGAAGGACGCCATCGCAGGAAAGCTTGCCGCCGATCTGAAGTGCGACGAGCTCATCATCCTGACCAGCGTGGACTGCGTCTCAACCGACTTCGGCAAGGAGACCCAGGCTCCCATCCCTTCCATGACCGTCGCACGCGCAAAGGAGCTGATCGGTCAGGAGCAGTTTGAGGCAGGCACCATGCTTCCCAAGATCGAGGCAGCCATCAACTACCTGGAGAAGGTTCCCACAGGAAAGGTGCTGATCACCTCCATGGCAAAGGTAAAGGAAGCCATCGCAGGCAG
>CAYPSH010000215.1:0-3639 GCA_964413445.1 uncultured Acetatifactor sp. | reverse complement strand
ACAGAAGTGGAAATCCGCGACAGAAGGCTGAAATCCATCCTTTCCTTTCAGGGAAAGGCAAGCGAACTGCAGGAATATTCCAAACAACTGAAAAAACCAGACAAAGCCAGATGCTTCACACAGTGCAGCGACTGTGCACAGATGTGTGCGGCGACGGTTTGTCAGAATGTGCGAGGGGCGGCGTGTGTATCACACGCCCCCATCGGCTGTTTTGCTACCACCCCCGGCATTGACGAGGGTATCAAGGCGTGTGCGGAGAACAGGGGCGTGGCTCCTTTTCATTCGCAGGTGATCTGTTCCAATATTGGGGAGAAGGACACCATCTACGGCGGACTGAATAAGCTGCGGGAGGCAGTGCTGGAGGCAAACAGACGTTTTTCTCCGTCGGCAATTTTTATCCAGTCTTCCTGCGCGGCCGGTATCGTGGGAGACGATATCGAGAGTCTTGCGGATGAGATGAACGATGAACTGGGTATTCCCATCGTTCCGGTCTTCTGCGAGGGCTTTAAATCCAAATTCTGGTCATCGGGCTTCGATGCAGCCTATCACGGGCTTCTGCGGAAGGTGGTGCAGGCACCGGTAAAGAAACAGACCGATCTTGTGAATATCTTCAATTTTCTGGGTAGCGACAGCTTCACACCAATTCTTGCCAAGCTGGGACTTCGCCCCAATTATCTTGTTCCCATGGCGGATGTAGAAACCATACGGACCATGACGGAGGCAGCCTGCAGCACTCATATCTGTGAGACGCTGGGTACCTACATTACAGATGTGCTGGAAAAAGAATACGATGTGCCCAAGGTTCATGCACCGGCACCTTATGGTATTGCGTGGACTGATGCCTGGTATCGGGAGCTGGCGAGACTGACAGGCAAAACAGACATTGTGGAGGATATGATCGCCTCTGAGCATGAGCGCATAAAGGATGAACTGGCGAAGCTGAAAGAGCAGCTTGCGGGTAAGAAGGTATACATCTACGCAGGAGATTCCTACGCCCACAATATTGCCAGTCTGATGCACGACCTCGGCATCGAAATCTGCGGCATGACCACCCTCCATCACGATATGCGCACAGACGGCGAAGATGCCGACCACAGCACACTGCAGGAAATGATCGACGTGGTGGGTGATGTGGAAAACTTCACGGTGTGCAACAAGCAGCCCTATGAGCTGGTGAAGCTGATCAAAAAAGCAAATCCTGACTTCATGATCGTGCGTCACATGAACATGACGATCACTGGCGGCAAGATGGGAATTCCTTCTATATCGGAAGGCGAGATCAATATCAGTGCCGGCTATGACGGCATTCTGATCATGGGAAAAAGAATCCTGGAACTGCTCAAGGCGAGAAAGATTCTTGGCACACTTGCCGAGTACAGTGAGTTTCCATACACGGACTGGTGGCTGGAGCAGGAGGAAGATTATTTCTAAAAGGAGCGTACATACAATGAGTCAGTTTATAGAGGAAGCGAAATATACCTGTGCTCTGGGAGCACAGCAGACTGTGTTGGGGATCCCGCGGGCGGTTCCCATCATCCATGCAGGTCCCGGCTGTTCAGAACGGCAGTTCATGTATCTGACTGCGGCGGCAGGCTATCAGGGGGAGGAGTACGCCGGCGGCGGACATGTGCCCTGTACAAACACCTCCCAGAACGAAGTGGTTTTCGGCGGCGAGAAGAAGCTTGCAACGCTGATCGACGCCACCACAAAGGTCATCGACGGAGATCTGTTTGTCGTCCTTGCCGGCTGTACGGCAGGCATTGTGGGCGATGATGTGGGTCAGGTGGCAAGAGACCACTCCACCAAGGAGCATCCTGTGATCGGTGTGGACACGGCGGGCTTCCGTGGAAACAATTACAAAGGTCATGATCTGGTCATCAACGGCATCATCGAGCAGTATGTGGGCGATGTACAGCCTAAGGTGCGAAAAGGTCTTGTGAATGTCTTTTCCGTGATTCCGAACCAGAATGTTTTCTGGAGAGGAGATTTAGAGGAGATCAAGAGTCTGTTAAACGGCATTGGTCTTGAGGTCAATATCCTCTTTGGTTACGGCTGTGCGGGCGTCTCGGAATGGAAGGATATCCCAAATGCAGAGCTGAATATCGTGCTTTCTCCCTGGGTAGGACTGCAGGCGGCACAGCTTTGCGAAAAGAAATTCGGCACGCCTTATCTGCACTGTCCCGTGCTTCCCACAGGTCTTAAGGACACTTCAAAGTTTTTGCGGACAGTCTCAGAAAAATTAAATCTTGATACAGAAAAAACAGAGCAGTTTATTGCAGCAGAGGAAAAGCGTTATAAAAAATATTTTGTCTCTCTGGGTGATCTCTTTGCGGATTATGCAAGCTACCTGCCCTACGATCTCTATCTTGCAAACGACAGTGTCTACGGTGTGGGAGCGGCAAGCTTCCTGACGGGAGAGCTGGGCATGATCCCCCGCGCCTTCTATGATCTGGACAATCCGGACAACAATGCCCTCGCTTTGATCGAGAAAACATTGGTTGACATAAATTCGGAATGGGAGGGAAGGATCATTGCAGAAAATGACAATGCTGTCGTAAAAAAGAAGATCCTTGAAGACAAGAAGGAGAGGAGCACCAATGCCCTGATCCTGGGCAGCAGCTGGGACAAACAGCTTGCCGTCGACACGGAGAGTATTCTGGTGCGAAACGCTATGCCCATCACGGATCTGGTTATCACAAATAAAACCTATGTGGGATACAACGGAGGGCTTGCCCTGCTTGCGGATATCTATTCCGGCCTGTTCAACAAGGGAATGATCTCCAAGACCACCAATGCAGAGTAAGTGCGGAAAGAAGGCTGATCGTGAGAAAGATTGAACTGGATAAGATATGGTATTTTTTATCAGAATCTCTTCCCTATCTCAGGGTAACGGTGGCATATGTGGTTATTTCCCTTGTATGCGGTTTCGTGCTGGGTTCCCTGATCGCCAGGCTCAGAATGTCGAAAAATAAACTGGCAAATCTTGTGGGACGTCTGTATGTGACCATCACCAGATGTACTCCGACGCTTGTTCTTTTATTTCTGGTATATTATGGCATTCCCGCTGCAATCGGCGGCAAGCTGGGCGCTATCATGGATACCTGGCCGGTACTTGTCTTTGTGTGCATCACATTTTCCATCTATATAGGAGCCTCATCTTCGGAGATCATCCGGAGCGCTTATGAGGCAATCGACAAGGGACAGATGGAAGCCGGCATGTCGGTGGGACTTAGCAGGACGCAGACCTTCCTTCTGGTTATCCTGCCCCAGATGATCCGCATCTCCATTCCGAATATCGGAAATACCGTGATCTTCATGTTTAAAGAAGGAGCCCTTGGCTACACCATCGGGCTCTATGATGTGCTTGGCTATGCTTATAAGCTCAATTCCAAATTTATGGGAGCCTATGTGGTGGATATGTATATTGCCCTGGCTATCATATATTGGTGTATCAATGTAATCCTGGAGCGGGTTTTCGCCCAGATCGAGAAGGCATACACGCCGGAGAGAAAACACAGGGCAGTGATCAAACCTGCTGCAGCGGGGGAGGCGTAGGAGATGAATATTGATTATCATTTTGTATTGCAGGTGCTTCCGGAAATCGCGCACTATATTCCCACTAGACTGTAGCTGACAGCG
>CAYPSH010000214.1:0-3642 GCA_964413445.1 uncultured Acetatifactor sp. | reverse complement strand
TCTGCACCGATATGTCTGTAAAGTTCTGTGATGAAGCTCTGGCAGAATGCCATGACCTCTCTGTCAGATTTGCCCTTGGGGTCAAAGTCGGAACCACCCTTGCCTCCGCCGATGGGAAGTCCGGTGAGGGAATTCTTAAAGATCTGCTCAAACCCAAGGAACTTGATGATGCCAAGGTTCACGGAAGGATGGAACCTTAAACCTCCCTTGTAAGGTCCGATCGCTGAGTTGAACTGTACGCGGAAGCCGTTGTTTACCTGTACCTGACCCTTGTCATCCACCCAGGGCACGCGGAACAGGATCTGTCTCTCGGGAGTTACCAGTCTCTCCAAGAGCGCTTCCTTGCGGTACTTCTCCTCGTTTGCCTCGATCACGACACGAAGAGACTCAAGAACCTCCTTCACTGCCTGATGGAACTCCGGCTGGGCGGGATTCTTGGCAACAACTAAATCAAATACCTCATCAACATATGACATTGCTTTTGTCCTCCTTATGTTAGTTGGAATATGGATGCTTCGTCTTCCGGGTAACCCCGGTTCATTCGGATGCGAAGTACCCGTATACATTATAAGCCTGCCTTTTAAAATTCACAAGAAACTTTACCACATTAAACTCAAAAAGTTTTTTGCTTAATTTTAGATATGTTGCACAAAAAACCTTCTGTGTTTTCACACAGAAGGTTCTTATCTACTTTGTCACATATTCAGATTTCACATAGCCGACCTGACCGCTGTAATTTACCTTGCACCATCCGTTTTCCTCTGCCAGCAGGTCAAGACTCTCACCTCCGGCCAGCACACCCAGCCTCTCCGATGTCTCACTTGCCGCGGAACGGACATTGATATTTGTGGTTGCGGTGACAGTTCCGATCACTGTCTGGTCTGCGGCGCTCTCCTCCATCTGAAGGTAGCTGGATTTGATATAGCCGTCCTTTCCCTCATATAAGATCTTTGTCCAGCCGTTGACCCGGACCTCCTGCACCTGCACACGCTGACCGCCGGATACCTTTCCCAGCTTGTCCGCCTGCTCGCTGTCGGAGCTTCTCACATTGACTGTAGTGGTTGCCGTTGCGTACTTCGGGCCTTCTTCCGCAGGGGTTTCAGCGGAGGATTCTTCCGTGGTCTGCCCTTCGCCGGTCTGCTCCTCCTGTCCTTCGGCTTCTTCGGACTGCTCTTCAGAGGAGGCATTCTCTTTTGCAAGAGCCGTTCCCACCGCAGTGTTGACCTGGGTGCTCAGCTCCTCCATATAGGTCAGAAGCTCAGGATTCTCGGTCACCACCTCATTGTATTCCACATTCACCCGGTTATACAGCTCCACCACATCGTCCTGGGTGCTGACCGCGGTGATATAATCGTTGACTTCGTCGGAGAGCTCTCCGGTGTTGATATAGAGCCCGCCCTGCTCATCCGTGCAGATATACCACGCCTGAAAACCGGGGATCTCCTGCTCATGGTTCACGAACACAAGCTTGTAATAGACATAGGCCACCGTGGAACCTTCCTCCGGTCCCGGCTTTGTATAAATCTCAAGAGCAGGATAATACTCCATATATTTTGCTCTCTCGCTTAAGCGCAGCAGTTCGTTGTCAGAGTACTCGCTGCACACGGAAAGA
Organism: uncultured Acetatifactor sp.; assembly: GCA_964413445.1. Classification (GTDB taxonomy): domain Bacteria; phylum Bacillota; class Clostridia; order Lachnospirales; family Lachnospiraceae; genus Acetatifactor. Next base: position 2,030 of record CAYPSH010000214.1, on the reverse strand, counting down.
ATGGTCTCCGTATCTCCCTGCGCCATAGCATTATAATAGGTAGCAAGCAGTGTATAAATCTCACCGTTTTCGTTTTGGGAAAGCGGGACATCCTCCTGTACGGTCATTACCGCGGATTCATCTGTCTCTGTCTCCGCCTGGCTTTCCGCGGCAATTTCATCGGCTTTCGCCTTTTCTCTTCTGGCGCCCAGCGCCAGGGATACTGTAACTGCTGCCACAACGATCAGTAAAACGGGAAATACTATCTTACAATGTCTGACGACATAATCACGAGCTCTGGTCAATTTACTCTTCTGCATTGGTCACCTTTCTGTAATACACAAAAAGCCGCAAGCGGCTTTTTTCATTTCTTTATTCCTTTTTATAGTTCAGGGTGATGTAAAATGCATCCGACAGGAATCGAACCTGCATTAAAGGCGTCGGAGGCCTCCGTTCTATCCATTAGACTACGGATGCTCAGTAAATGTTACAATATTATTACATCACCCTGACTATAATAGCATATAAACTTTTTTCTGTCTACCTCGAATTTGTGGAATTTTTTAGAAAATTATTCTGATCACCTGTCGCAGACGACTTTCAGCTTCTCCTCTTTGCTGTCATAGTAATAGAGACTGTCAGAAAGGACCTCCTCAGGAGAGACCTGGGTCCTGTTTACCTCATAGATCATCCTTTTTAACTCCGCAGCAGATTCCTGCCCGCTGTCCGGCAGAAGGAGCACCTCATGGACAGAGCTTGGGATCACATAAAAGCTGCCGCCGCAGCTCTCCGCCGCTTTTTTCAGCACATTTTTGTAAAGCAGACAGGTGGCGCCGTTTGTCTTGCGGGAGTTGCTCAAGATCTTCAAGGGTACCTGCTTCAAAAAGCCCATACACTCTTCCTCCCCGGAAAGCATTTCGCCCGGATTCTCGCAAAAATATCTGTCAAGCACCTCCGCCATGGGGTTCAGCGTTCCGGGATAGAGCTTCGGCGTATTCTCCTCGGCGAGCTCCAGAAGTTCAAAAGTACTCGTCTTCCACATCTCCATATGAGAATTGTGGATGAGAATGCTGCCCTCCCCGATATCCGCTCCCCGGTAAGCATAGAAGAAGCAGACTGCCAGATCGAGATAATCCAGATGGGGGACATCCTCTAAAAGCGCCTCATTTGCCTTTCTCCCCACCAGCCGGTAGCAGATCCTGTCCTTCACCTTGTCAAATTCCCGGAAAAATTCCATGTCGATGCCCTTTTTGCAGGTTTCCCTGTGATAGATCGACACAATACGGTTCATGATCTCCTCGAAGGCAACACCGCCCTCGTAGGCTTCCCAGAAGGCATCCAGATAAATAGTCGGGATCACGTTTACCTCGTCCCTTATGATCAGGAGCCCATGGAGCACGACGCCATTGTTCTTGGGGACCTCCCTGAGTTCAATTTTGCACTGTTCTCCGAATCGGATCTTTGCTGCGCTGCAGACTCTGTCTGTAAAATTTTTTAATTCCATTTTCCCTCTTTTCTGCGCTGTCAAAAGAAGTGTCATGTTTGTCCGGCTGCGAGACAGCGCTTTTCACCGCCGGATGTAAGAGTAAGATTTCAGAGACAGGAACAGAGACAGAAGGCGTAAAGAGACACAAAAAGGCAACGACACCCGAATAAGTGTCATTGCCTTACAAGTCCTGACAGAAGAAAAATTTTACAGCAGATTATACGCGGGACAGATACTCACCGGTTCTGGTGTCGATCAGAATCTTATCTCCCTGATTTACAAACAGGGGAACAAAAACCTGCGCACCTGTCTCTACAATTGCGGGCTTAGATGCGCCTGTAGCGGTGTCACCCTTGAAGCCGGGCTCGGTCTCGGTAATCTCAAGTTCAACGAACAGAGGAGGCTCTACGGAGAATACATTTCCGTTGTGAGAGATAAGCTTGCACGTTTCGTTCTCTTTCACAAACTTCAGAGCATCGCCCACTGTATCACTATTCAAGGCAATCTGATCATAACTTTCCTGATCCATGAAGTAGTATAATTCGTCGTCCTTGTACAGATACTG
>CAYPSH010000213.1:0-3643 GCA_964413445.1 uncultured Acetatifactor sp. | reverse complement strand
CTCATCCGACAAAATATCGCCGAACATATTCTCCGTCAGGATCACATCGAACTGGGCGGGATCTTTCACAAGCTGCATGGCACAATTGTCCACCAGCATATGCTCCAGCTTCACCTCCGGGTAATCCTTTGCGACCTCCTCCACGACCTTTCTCCAGAGTCTTGAAGAATCCAGGACATTTGCCTTGTCCACGCTGGTCACTTTCTTTCTGCGCTTCATGGCGATGTCAAAACCCTTGACGGCGATTCTTCTGATCTCGTTTTCATTGTAGGTCAAAGTATCAATAGCCTTCAGGACACCGTTTTCCTCCACGGTCTTCCTCTCGCCGAAATAGAGGCCGCCGGTCAGTTCACGCATGATCAGCATGTCAAACCCGGCCTTGCTGATCTCCTCCTTCAGGGGGCAGGCGGCAGCCAGTTCGTCATAGAGCACTGCGGGGCGCAGGTTTGCGAACAGATTCAGAGCCTTCCTGATCGCCAAAAGTCCGGCCTCCGGGCGTTTGTCGGGGGGAAGCTTGTACCAGGGGGAGGTAGTGGTGTCCCCGCCGATAGAACCCATGAGGACGGCATCCGCAGCCTTTGCCTTTGCGACAGCCTCCTTGGTCAGAGGCACACCGTGTACATCTATGGAGGCCCCTCCCATTAAGATATCTTCAAAGATCATTTTGTGTCCGTACACCGCTGCTGTCTTTTCCAGCACCTTTTTTGCTTCCGTGACGATCTCAGGGCCGATTCCGTCACCGGGAATACAGGTGATATGTAATTCCATGACTCTCAAATCCTTTCCAAGTTTGAATTTCTTCGCGCTTCCGGGCTTCGCCGTGTTACAGTGCGAAAGGTTTTCTTTTAATAATACCCGATACCTTTTTAAATTTCAACCATATCTTATAAAGAATCAAAAAAACAAAAAATTAAGACAGCACCCGAAAGCACTGTCTTAAAATCTCGTCAATTTTTAGTTCGCACCCTCGCCGGGCTTTTCCACACGGCTGATTGCAGACTTATCCATAGGAATACGGCAGTTTTTGTTGTTGCCAAACTCAACGATCACGGTATCATCCGTAATATCAATGACGATGCCGTAAAAACCGGAGGTCGTCAACACGCAGTCGCCGATGGCAAGCGCGGAGAGCATAGATGCAACCCGCTTCTTTTCCTTGCTCTGAGGTCTCATAAAGAAGAACCACATTGCAGCGATCAGGACCGCATAAATAATGATCATGCTGAGAAATCCGGCTGTACCGCCCGTCGATGCGGCAGTGTCAGCTTCCGTCAATAAAATACCCATTTTTCCTCCATTCCGATGCCGGGGCGGCACCTGTATATCATCTCAATTAGACATGATACACAATAAATTTCATTTGGGCAAGTATTTTATAAGGATTTTACAATTCCCTCATTTTCTGACGACTGTCCGGTCAGTCCGGCCAGCTTCTGCTTTTTGTATGCGGCGAACCGCCCCTCGTCCAGCGCATTCCTGATTTCCGTCATCATCGTGTTGTAGAAATAAAGGTTATGGAGGACACAGAGACGCATGCCCAGCATTTCCTTTGCCTTCAGCAGATGCCTGATATAGGCTCTGGAGTAGCGCCTGCAGGCGGGACAGCCGCAGCCCTCCTCGATCGGTCTGGAATCCAGTTCATATTTGGCGTTGAAAAGATTGATCTTGCCGTGGTTGGTGTAGAGATGTCCGTGCCGTCCGTTTCTGCTGGGATAGACACAGTCGAAGAAATCAACGCCTCTCTCCACCGCCTCCAGAATATTGGCGGGCGTCCCCACGCCCATCAGATAGGTGGGCTTATCCTTGGGGAGGTAAGGTACCACCTCATCCAGAATATGATACATCTCCTCATGCGTCTCGCCCACTGCAAGGCCGCCCACCGCATAGCCGTCAAGCTCCATCTCCGAAATTCTTTTCGCATGCTCAATGCGGATATCCGCATAAACCGCGCCCTGATTGATGCCGAACAAAAGCTGATCCCGATTGATGGTATCCTCCAAAGAGTTCAGCCTTGCCATCTCTTTTCTGCAGCGTTCCAGCCATCTGGTGGTTCTCTCCACAGATGCCTGCACATAGCTTCTCTCCGCCTTACTTGGCGCACACTCGTCAAAAGCCATGGCAATGGTGGAGGCAAGATTTGACTGGATCTGCATGCTCTCCTCCGGCCCCATAAAAATCTTGTGACCGTCGATATGGGAGCGGAAGGTAACTCCCTCCTCCTTGATCTTTCTCAGGCCTGCCAGGGAAAAGACCTGAAATCCGCCGGAATCCGTGAGGATAGGCTTGTCCCAGGACATAAATTTGTGTAAGCCCCCAAGCTGCTTTACCACCTCATCTCCCGGTCTCACATGGAGATGATACGTGTTTGATAACTCTATCTGTGTCCCAATCTGCTCTAAGTCCGAAGTGGCGACAGCTCCTTTGATGGCAGCCACTGTTCCGACATTCATAAAGACCGGTGTCTGGACCACACCGTGTACCGTCGTAAATTCTGCCCTCTTCGCTCTGCCTTCCTGTTTCAAAATACGATACATTTATAGATAATCCTCCCAAAATTCTTCAAGGGTAATTCCCTCTTCCGTGATCACGGTAGCCGCATCCACGCCCACATACCTGAAATGCCACGGTTCATATTCGATGCCTGTGATATCTTCCTTCCCGGCGGGATATCTCAGGATAAAGCCATATTTATAGCTGTTCCCGGCAAGCCAGATGCCCTCCTTCGTCTCTCCGAAGCTCTCATCCAGAGAGGTATAGATATCCTTGACAATGTCGAGCGCCAGACCGATCTGGTGCTCACTGGCGCCCGGAACCGTAACAGCCTGGCTGGCAAGCTGGTACGCCTCCATATAGGACATACCCCTTTTCATATAGCGGGTAATCTTGCGGTTGAAAAGCATCTTCTGATATTCCGTGTCGCGGTACGGCGACAGGATAGCCAGCTCTATGCCGTCCTTCTTCGCATCGGAAAGCATCGTGAGCAGTTCGTCGATGATACGCTCATCGCACTGCAGGGAACCTTTCAGCGTGCTGATGGAACCCAGCGTCAGCTCATAGTCATCCGGAATGGAATGCTGTTGGTTGATCAGCACAAGACGCCAGTCGTCCCTGGAAAAAACGATCTCTTCTTCCTCCTGCTCTTCCTGCTCCTCATTCTGCTGTTCCTCATTCTGCTGTTCTTCCCTGACGGCACCGCTGTAGGTGACAGCCGAGTCGAGGAGCTGGTCCGCGCTGTACCTGTCATTTAAGTCCATGCCATGAGAAGTCTCCGTATACTCCTCCCCCTCCAGCTGCACATCGCTGTCGTCCAGCAGGACAAAGTCAGCAGGGTCCAGGTCCTGTTCTTTGGCAAGTTCAATGTCCATAGCCTCCTCGGACACAGGCTGAAAGGAAGCGTCACTGCCGTTTCCAAGGATAAACGCAGGGAAAGAAAAACTGCTGTAGACAGCAAAAAACAGGAATGTCATGGCAAGCATGGCAAACCTTTTTACATTTCCCCTACAATATGAAGCTCCGTGCAAAAAGAACATCCCAACAGCAAGTACAGGAATGATACAGACACGGCAAAACTTGTTTTTTTTCCCGATTTTCAAGAGCTTCCTGCGGAAGCGCTCCTCTAATGTAACTTTCATTTGTACTTTCC
>CAYPSH010000212.1:0-3661 GCA_964413445.1 uncultured Acetatifactor sp. | reverse complement strand
AAACTGAATGTGGTGAAAAGCGGAAAAACTACGAAAATCCCCACGCTTGTAAGAAGTTGTGCGTGGTGAAAAGTGAAAAAAGCTCGAAAAAGCGCCCACTTGGACAAACGAGATGTGGTGAAAAGTCGAGAAACCACGAAAACCACCCCGCACATAAGAAGTTTGGCCAGGCAATTGAGAAATATATGGAAAACTCGATAGAAAAATATCGTGATATTGACAGAAAGTAATTCGCTGATATACTGAAAATATAGAAGCGAAAAGGGATAATACAACACTGGCACACGTTTCCGGCGGGAATGTCGGCGAAATGGAGCAGGGAGGGAATGCGATGAAGCCCTGGATGAAACTTTCAATAGGCATAGTGGTCCTTTTTTGCGGCCTTACAGCCTGCGGGGGTGAGGCGGCGGATGTGGAATCGTCAGCTTCTGCGGAGGAATCAGCGCCGGAGCCTGCCGGAGTCTTAAAGCCGGTGGCTTCCTTTCAGGATGTGAATCTGGATCTGTCCGAATTTCAGGAGTATGTGTGGGCGGGGGATTCTGTCATTTATCGGGAAAGAGACTACGATGAGCTGAATAAAAAGCGGACAGACAGCTACTTTATGGTCAGGCTGGACGGCACAGGAGCCCCGGAGCTTGTGGCGAAAGAGGAAGAGGGACTGGAGATTTTCTGTATCTGTGCGGACAGGTGGGATGCCCTGTATTTCTTCGGCAGGGAGACGGAAGGGGACGAGGCAAGGTTTTTCCTGCAAAAGCTGTCCGCTGAAGGAGAGGAGGTTTATAAAAGCTACCCGGAGGAGGAGATCCCGGATAAAAATCTGCAATTTTACGCGCTGTACGCTGACGGAAACGGCAATCTGGCGCTGGTGAATCCGGAGAGCGGCGAGGTTTTTCTCTTTGATGATGCGGGTGCTTCTGTCGGGAAGGGCAGCTTTTCCTATACAAGTGTGCCGAGCGGACTGATCGACGGCGGAGAGGACGGATGTTACCTGTGGTGGAATGAGTGGAGCGACAGCATTCCGGTGCTTCCTCTGGACTTCGAGACGGGAAAGGTGGGAGAACTGGACAGGATGCAGTTCCCCTCGGAGATTGCTCCGGATGCCTGGACAGGTAAGATATTGCTGGCTGGCTGTGAAATGGGGCTTCTCGTCTCCACCGAAGACTCACTCTGGCAGTATCATCCGGGCGGCGAGGCCACGGAGCTTCTGGCCTGGAACGATATCAATATGAATATTAACGGGATAAAGATAACGGAGCTTCGAGTAGGCGCCGAGCAGGCGGACGGGCTGTATGAGATGCGGCTTTTTATTGAGGAAAGCGATCTTTGCGAGACGGCAGAGGTCACCTATGTGGATGAGGCCTGGCTGCCGGAGAGGAAGGTTCTGACTCTGGGAGCCACTATCAGTTACAATGTGGAGGAGAGCGTCCGCCGCTTCAACCGGTCAAACCGGGAATATTATGTGGAGATCTGGGAGTATGATCAGCAGACAGATGCTTTGGAAGCCATGCTTTATGACCCGAGAGGGATACCGGACATCCTGGAGGTCAGCAGCATACAGACGGAAATCCTGGAGAGCAAGGGACTTTTGGAAAATCTTGAGCCATATCTCGCGCGCAGCGACAGCATCAAGGCAGAGGATCTGTTGGATGCTCTCTGGCGGGCGGAGCAGAAAAACGGAGAGGTGACTGCCCTGACGACCAGATTCTCGATAGCGACTCTTGTGAGTACCGCAGAGGGCGTGGATTCTTCCGGCTGGTCGGTGGAGAACTTCCTGGAGAAGGCACAGGAAGCGCAGGAAAATTTTTTGCTGTACCAAAATGAGAATAATATGGTGCGTTTTATCCTGCAGGCAAACTTGAATCATTTTGTGGATTTTGAGACAGGGGAATGCAGTTTTGACAGCCCTGAATTTATCAGCCTTTTGGAGCAGCTTGCCCAAATTTCCTACCCGGAGGACGGGGAGTCTGTCCGATCCTACAACTCTATAAATCAGCAGCAGGAGGCGCTTCTTCGGGGGGAGGGACAGGTAAAGGAGGAATTCTTTCCAAGCCTCTCCTGGTATTCGCAGACGATGAAAACCTACGGAACGAAAGCGGTGATCGCAGGATACCCGACCCTCGACGGAAGCTCCTGCTGTGTCCTATACCCAACGGAGCAGTATGCTGTCTACAGCGGCTCCGAAAACCCTGACGGCGCCTGGGCATATCTGGAATCCGTGCTGTCGAAGGAACAGCAGCTGCGCTACGCTTATCTGGACAATGGGATTCCCGTGCGGAAGGATGTGATGGAGACTTATCTTGCGCAGCCGGTTGCTTCAGGTGAGTACCTCTCGGAAGAAAACCGTGTCTTATTTGAGAAGATGCTCGACGAACTGGTGCTGCCCGAATACACCAATTCGGCGCTTCTGTCAATCCTCTGGGAAGAACTGGATGCGTTTTTTGCCGGGGACAGGACAGCGGCCAGGACGGCAGCCGTCCTCCAGAACCGTGCACAGCTGTATCTGGACGAAAACTTTTGGCAGCAGTAGGCTTATAAAGCAATGGAACAAAAAAATGTTACAAAAAAAAGCACTTGACTTTTCTCGAAAAAAGATGTTAGAATGCGTAACAGCTTTGAAAGGCAACTATAAAAATTGAATTCCGCAGACGAGTGTCGAGGAGAAAATCCGAGGCATTCGTCTTTTTTTGCACCTTTTTTGGGGCAAAGCGCATTGCGGATGGAGTTTGACAGTTGCCGGTTCCGGTCTTTCGGAAGTGTGTTCAAAAGAAATGGAGGTAGTAAATCTTATGAACGCTGCAAATTCACAAAATTTATTTGAAACTACATCATTGAATAAACTGATGATGAAATTTTCTATCCCCTGTATCCTTTCGCTGTTGATCGCATCCTTATATAATATGGTGGATCAGGTGTTTATCGGCAGAGGTGTCGGTTATCTCGGAAACGGTGCAACCACTGTGGTATATCCCGTAACGGTGATCGCTCTGGCAATCGCTCTCTGGATCGGAGACGGCTGTGCAGCGCATCTGAGCATCTGCCAGGGAAAGGGAGAGAAGGAGCAGGCTAACAGATCTGTTGCAAACGCCATCGTATCGGTGCTGGTTCTTTCTGTTGTCATGCTGATTCTGGGCTTTGCATTTGAAGGGCAGATCTTACAGATGTTTGGTGCCACAGAAAACAATTATGCATATGCAAAAGAGTACTTTGAGATCATTCTGCTGGGCATTCCTTTTTATATGTTCGGAAGCACCATGAACAGTATCATCCGTGCGGATGGCAGCCCGCAGTTTGCTCTGATGTCCACTCTGCTTGGCTGTATTATGAACGTCATTCTGGATCCTATTGCGATCTTTGTTCTGAACTGGGGAATGAAGGGTGCAGCCATTGCTACCATCGCCGGTCAGATCGCCACAGCACTTTTGGCTTTCGGCTATCTGTTCCACAGCAAGAATGTAAAGCTTCACAAAAACAGCTTCCGCCTGAATGCCGGTACATTAAAGATGATCTCCACACTGGGAGTCAGCAGCTTCCTGACGCAGATTTCCATAGTCCTCATCATGGCTGTCATGAACAATACACTGGTGAACTATGGCGCTGACTCTAAGTACGGCGCAGATATTCCTCTGACTGTTGTGGGTATCGTCATGAAAATGTTTGCTAT
>CAYPSH010000211.1:0-3669 GCA_964413445.1 uncultured Acetatifactor sp. | reverse complement strand
CTTCTCCTGTGTCCGCAGCTTCTTCCGTCTTCCCGGACAGGATATCCTGAAAGCTGAGTCCGCTCGTTTTCGCGCTTCCCGCTGTCTGCTTGTTCTGATTTAAGAACTGGTCCTGTATCTGCTCCAGAGAAAGGTACTGATTATTTTGGATCTTCATAATCCTGCTCCTCCCTGAGATCTTTTATGATGCCAGTCCATTGGCATTATGCTTCTTCTGTTTTGTTATCATTATTGTACTTTACGACCAGGTCTTTCATGGCTGCCGTGTACTTCTCAAGACCTTCCGCATAGTCATCTGTCAGGAATTTCTTCTGATAGGTGGTCATGCCGTCATACATTTCCTGTAAGGACTCCACATTCTCCCTGTCGTCTATGGTCAGTTCTCCAACCTCCGGAAGTTTTCCATAGAGATTCAGGAAATCTGCTGCCAGTGAGTATGCCTCCAGATATTCATCGTCTGCCACGGTATACAGATCATCCATGGAATACAGCTCTCCGTTGACGGAAAGGTATGCCTTGTTGTTCTCGTAGGTCACATAATCCACGTTGCCCTGTACGTTGGTGGTGTTTCCGCTGCTGTCCGTCACCTTCAAAAGTACCGTCTGTCCTACCAGTGTGGAGGCTCTTGAAAGCTCCAGTGATGCGCTCATATTCTGCATCTGCTCCAACTCTGAGAAGGTCGCATACTGTGAAATATACTCTGTGTTGGAAGTCGGCTCAAGCGGGTCCTGATACTTCATCTGCGCTACCAGAAGCTGTAAAAACGCGTCCTTATCCAATGAGGAATTGCTGGTGCTGCTGCTACTGCTGCTTGCAAGGGAAGCTGCCGCTGTGGACTCCACGATCTGACCATTTTCTACTGTTGCTACTGCTCCCATATCTTCACTCCTTTCTTCCTTTCAGGCTACGCCATATAATCTACTGTATTGCCGTTTGCCTGCATCATTTCGACTGCGATCCTCTCGGAATCGTCCATCTCATCGATGGCTTCTCCGTCGCCGTCGAGTTCATCCAGATTGATTCTTCTGGCTTTCTTTCCGGTCTTTCCCTGATTCCGTTCCAGATCCTCGTTCTGCTCTGAGAACTGGTTCTGTCCGTACTCATGGTTTGCAACCGTTACTTCCACTGCATTCACCTTAATCCCCTGCTCCTCGAACTGGTTCTTAAGCTGGATGAGCTGTGTCTCGATCACCGCACGAACGGTATCGTTCTGTGCCGTGAAATGTGCTGTAAGCACTCCGTCCTTGGATGCGATCTGTACATTGACTGTCCCAAGACTTGCGGGGTGAAGCTGCATCTCAAGCTCCTGCGTATCCGCCTTCAGATTGACCTTCATGTACTCCATGATCTGGTCCATGATCTCCTTTGTCTCGGTCTGCTGGTATACCGGCTCCGGGGTCGTCACCTCAGTTACCTCCGCCTGCTGTACGGGCGTCTGTAAAAAGGTATTTCCTTCGGAATTGCCCTCTTCCTTGTTTCCCATGTCGGAAGAACGGCTCTGCTTTTGCCCATCGAAACTCTCTTCCTCCGGCTTTGCGGTCTGGGTCACTGTCTCTGTAATGCTTTTGGCATCCGTGGCATCGTCCACCTGCACCTGCATCTGTACGACTTCTCCGTCTTTCTTGACTGATACGGTATAATCCTTCATGCCTTCCAGATTTACTTCCGGCGTTTCTGCGTCCTCAGCCGCAGCCGTTGCTATCATTTCCCCAGCCGCAACCGGGCTCTCTGCCTCCGCTGCCTGAGAAGTCATATCTGCCAGCATGTCTTTCAGATCATCTGTACTGATTCCCAGATCCTCTGCAATCTGAGAGAGGTCTGTGTCCACCGTCTCAAGCAGATTCTGAAGATTCGCGTACAGGTTCTCGTCGGTCAAAATGGAAAGTTCATCCGCATTTCCGGAAAGAGTGAGTAACACCTGTTTCAAATTGTCGGGCTGGAACAGATCCGCCATGGTCAGTCCCAAAACTTCCATTGCCTCTTCCACCTCTTCGGGCGTCACATCCATCTCATCGGCGATGTCTTTGACCAACTCTTCGCCTTTTTCCTCCACTTCATCCTGCACCTTCTGCGTGTCGGCATTGTCAGACTTGATCGCAGCCTGTTTGTCATTGCTGTCATCCTGCTGCACTTCGGTCTTTGCCTTGTCAGTCTGTGAAGAATCCGCTGCTGTGGTCTGCTGATCGTTCTTTACCGTCTGGTCTGTGTTCGTCACGGTCGATACCTGCGCGGTCATCTTAAAGGTTTCCGTGCTGCTGTCGGTGGTGGTCTTCAGATCGCCAAACTGGTCGCTCATCTTCGCCATGAGTTTGTCAAAGCCTTCTTTGACGGCGTCACCGCTTTCCTGAGCTGTTGAAACAGTCTGCGCTGTCACAAGCTGCAGTGGAGTATTGACATTGTTTACAGTCATACATCATCCTCCTTTCGTTTAATTTTCAATGTACTATATATATTCTGTGGTTTTCCCACATGGTATATATCGGTTGCTTTGCCTTCAAACTAAAGGCAATTCATAAGAAAAAACTGCCTCTTATGAGTCGGGATCCATGATCTTCGTCAATCTGGCTGCGACTTCCGGATCCATGACGCCCAAAATCTTTCCGCGGTCCTCCGCGCTCATCTGGTTCAAAATCTTCGCCGCAAGCTCTAAGTCGTCTGTCATTTCCTCGAAGATACCCGCAGCCTCCTTGGGTTTCATCTCGGCGTAAGCCTGGGCATAATTCTGTATTTCCTCGTCCGCCTCAAGCTGCTGTACCACCTGCTTGTACAGGTATTCCGCCGTGGTGGGGTCCATGGACTCATAGTATTTCTGGTATTCCTCGGCGCCGGGCCCGTTCTCCGCATAGACCACTTCCTCATAAAACTCTGTCTTGATGCGCTCGAACTCTACCTGGGCGTCCTCAAAGGTCTGCAGTCTCTCCACCTCAGCCTGCAGCTCCTCCATCTCTTCGCTGTCCCCGTTGCTCTCGGACTGCAGCTCCTCGATCTCCAGCTCCAGCTCCTTGATATAATCGACTGCCTCGCGCAGGCTGGTGTAGCCGCCGTACTCCTCCACGTCGTCCGTCGTCACTGTGGACTCCGCCGGAAGGATCTTGTTGACCACCGGCACATCCTTCAGCACAGGGGCTAAGACACCTGAACCAAAGCCGCCCACGTCCAGCTTGATCAGCAGGCACAGAATACCAATCCAGATAATAACAATAACAAGTGTTACTAAAAAGACAGACACGCCGCCTGCCTCCTCATCCTCGGAAAGCTCGGCCTCCTGCTTGGAAATCTCCTTCGCGCGCTGTTTGGCTTCCTTCTTCTGCGCCTTCTGCTCGTCTTTTATTTTCTTGCGTTCTTCCTTTAATCTCTGTTTCTCCGCCTTGGTGTCCACCTCAGGGGAAAATACTTCTTCCTCTGCCTTTGCCATTCCCTATTCCTCTTTTCCACGCTGCCCATAAGTGTAGCTTGTGAGCTCGTCCACCGCCTTGAACTCAGCGGCATTTTCCTCATATTTATACTGCTCCAGCGCCTTTTCCTTCAGCTTCTCGTGCATCTTCCGCTCCTGCATGACCTCCTGCAGCTTAAGTCTCGCCGCCTCCACGGTCTGCTCCGCTTTTTCCACACATTTTCTCTGGTCGGCGATCATGCCGTCCATGATGGAGATGGCGCGATTGTTGTCCC
>CAYPSH010000210.1:0-3673 GCA_964413445.1 uncultured Acetatifactor sp. | reverse complement strand
CGATCACCTTCAGGATGCTGAGTACCTGTCTTTTTTCCTCCCCATCCTTGAAATGGTGCAGCTTGATCGCCTTTACCTTTGCCAGGATCGCATCGTCGCTGCAGGTCAGTTTCCCGATATCCTTCACATAGACGTCCGGCGACTGCAGCTCTACATTCTGCTCCGCCTTGATATAGATTGTTTTGCTGGTTGACATAACTTTCATTCTCCTATGAAATGTTTGTCAGTTATTATCTCTCTGTTTTGCATTTTTTATCCATGATAATATGTAGTTGTGTTTTGCATCGACAAAAAAATGACACGGCTGTCAAAAACAGCCATGCCATAATACAATTCATCATACAATTACCGCGCTAGAAAATCGCCACCGCCTCTTTGCACTGCCACTTCTCATCGGTCTGTCTGACGAGATCGCCCTGCCGCACGATCGGATGCTCTGCATCGTTCGGCGGAATGTAGCGGATGATGGCTTTTTTGCCGTCGGACATGATCACCTGCTTGTCGATGTATGCCCTGCGCATGTTTTTCAGGAACAGAACGACCAGGCTGCGGTCAAGCCCGTCAAAGTCCTCCCGGTAGAACATATCAAATACGGAAAAAGGCAGTACCGACTCCTTGTAGCTTCTCTTGGACACCATGGCGTCATAGATATCGGATATCGCCGTCATTCTGGCATACAGGGAAATTTCATTGCCGCTGATGCCGTCCGGGTAGCCTGTGCCGTCCATCTTTTCATGATGGTGTCTTGCCGCCAGCTGCACTTCCTGTTTAAACTTGCCCTTCAGCATCTCGTCGGAATAGACCGGGTGCATCCTCATGACCTCCAGTTCTTCCTCTGTCAGTTTACGGGGCGCATTCAGAATATTTTCCGGTATCCTGGTCTTGCCGATATCATGCAGCATCCCCGCCATCACCGCAGTCTCCACCTCTGTCTGCGACAGACCAAGCCACTCCGCCTGCATACCGTTCAACAGCGCCACATTCAGGGAATGTCTGCCCAGCGCCGCATCCATCGGTCTCGGAAAATTGATGCAGGAGAAGATCGTCATGGGATCCACATCCGTCAGCTTTCCGGAAATCTGCCTGACCAATGGCTCCATCTGCTTGCTGTCAAGCCAGGCGCCGGAACCGGTCTGCTGCATCATATTTTCTACATTATCCTGCAGCTCCGAGTAGCCCGAAAAGGTTTCTATCGCCTTCTGCCGCTCGTCGGTGGGCACTCTTGGGTCCATCATGATCTCCAGATAGGTGTCGTCATAGACCATGATATTCCTGTCTTCCCCATCGAAATTCACAAGTCTCTGCAGCTTCGCCGCCGTCACGATCTCGCCCTTCGGCATCAGCAGCACGCCGCCTGTATGATTAAAAATATTTTCCCTCAGCTCCATGCCTTCCCACAAATACTTGATGGGCAGCTTGTGAAGGTGTTTTTCTTTTCTCTTGTTCTTATTTTTCAGTTCTCTCAGTTCATTTGCTTCCATCGCTTGACTCCCCTGCCTGTGTCTGGATTTCCCTGATCCGACAGCCATACTCCTCTGTCAATACATTTGTTCTGTGTATTCTCACGATTTCACAGACCATCCCAACATCCGTATGATCCATACTCAGGCTCACACGAAATACATCGCCAATATCAAAGAGACCCACATCCCCGCTTAAGAGGATGCCGTTTGCACTCATATTGATCGTAGCGATCTGGATCGGTGTTCTCAAGTCGATCATCGTTTCATCAATGCAGATACCTGTCACATAGCCTTCCAGCTCCACCTGATATCTTGTTCTCTTCCGGTCCTCCTTCGCTTTGCTTTTTCCAAGCTTTACCTCTATCTCATTGTTCAGTACAACACCCCGGATGCTGCCTGTGACATCATACAGACCATCCTCTGCGAAAATAAAAGCATTTACATTGTAAAAATGCTTCTCATTGAGGCTGCCTGAGTCTATGGTGGCAATATTGTTTGTCGGGTCAAAGCGCTTGATCTTCGTATCGACAATAATATTCCCGGTGTCACAGTCCCTGATAAGAATCCTGTGGTTCTGCAACGTATTCTTTCTCATTTCTCATTTCCCCATATCTGTTTCGGCTTTCGCCCTGTGGCTTAAAACTCCCCTAACACCCACATTCTAGCACACCTCACGGCGCAAATGCAACAGAATACGTTTTTCCATACGACTTACTTGCACTTGACTGATACCCAGCGTTTTTGCCACCTCCACCTGGGTCTTATCCTGAAAATATCTCATGTGGATCAGCGCTCTCTCCTGCTCTTTCAGCTGCCCCAAAAGCTGGGTCAGCAGCATGTGGTCAAGCAGCTTCTCCTTCTCTGTATCCTCGCAGACGCCGTTCCCGTTTAACCCGGCTTGTCCGGAAACGGAGCGCCCCATACCGCCGCCATCTCCCACCACCTGGTCCACCAGATAGATTTCATTTCCATCCGACTGATAAACGGACTTATAGATGGACTCAACCTCCACGTTGGCATCCAGCGCCAGCACGATATCATCCACACTTAAAGCAGTCTCCTCCGCCAGCTCCTGCAGGGTCGCCTCCCTGCCAAGTTTCTGGGACAGTTTCTGCGCCGCCTGCCTGATCTTCCAGCCGTTTTCCTTCAAGGTCCTGCTGACCTTGACCATGCCGTCATCCCGCAGAAACCGCTTGATCTCTCCCTGTATCATCGGCACCGCATAGGTCGAAAAACGGACCTGAAAGCCAAGATTAAAGTTGTCGATCGCCTTCATCAACCCGATGCAGCCGATCTGAAACAGATCCTCCATATCATATCCCCGCCCGGCGAAGCGTTTCACAATATGCCTCACCAGCCCCAGGTTTTCCTCTATCAGTTTCTCTCTCGCCTCTTTATCTCCTGCCTGTGATTGTTCGATTAAAACGGCAGTTTCTTCCATCGGCTAACCCTCTTGGTCAATCCAGGGATCGAGTCCTATTTTCTTGTACATCCTGACTCTCGTCCCCTGTCCCGGCCCGGAATCCACAGCCAGTTCGTCCATAAATGCCTCCATAAAGGCAAAACCCATGCCGGATCTTTCCAGTTCCGGTCTGGTGGTAAAAAGAGGTTCCATTGCCTGCTCCACATTTTCAATCCCGCATCCGGAATCCGCCACCGTCACCTCCAGCACATCCTTTCTGACCACGCAGCTGATGCGCACCCTGTCCTCTATTCTGCATCTGTTCTCATAGCCGTGGATAATGGCATTTGTCACCGCCTCCGACACAGCCGTCTTCACATCCGCCAGCTCCTCCAGCGTCGGATTTAAATATGCGATAAATGCCGCAACCGCCATCCTGGCAAAAGCCTCATTGTCCGATACAGCCGCAAATTCGAGATTCATTTCATTGGTCATCTTCCCTGTATCCTTCTTTTCCACGATCTCAATCATCTCTTCTTCTCACCCTCCTATTCCATGATCTCCACGATATTGTCCAGTCCTGACAGCATCAGGATCCTGCGGATCCTGCTTCCTGCGTTGACTGCATACACTCTTCCTCCGAAGCAGGCGATCTTTCTGTACCGCCCCATGATGATCCCGATCCCCGAACTGTCCATAAAGGTTGTCCTCTCAAAGTCAAAGACTACGTTGCCCACCTTCCTGGAGATGATGTACCTGTCCGCCTTTGCACTGATATCCACCGATTTGTGATGGTCGATCTCAGCAG
>CAYPSH010000209.1:0-3689 GCA_964413445.1 uncultured Acetatifactor sp. | reverse complement strand
GCTGCATCTCTCGCATTTCCATATACCAGGATTTTTTCTCTCTTCTCCACCCTGTTCATACTATCTGTGCCTCTCTCCCGTTGCCTTTCCTATGCCGGGTCTTTCGCTGCGAAGCAGCTTATCTATCTGTAAATTTGTATCCATCTGCCGTCACTTCAGCCCGCCGCAGCGCAGGATATATTTCTGCGGAAGCGCACCGTCAGGCAAAAACAGAGTAACCGACTCTCCCTCTTTCGTCACCGCGCGGACATCGCCCGTAAAGCCTCCCCGAAAGGCGTTCTCGTAGCTGGTTCCCCAGTCGTAGGAGACCAGGCCAAGCAGCTCCGCGATCTCCTCCGGATCCGTGATCGTGAGGCCTAACTCATCATCATCCTCCCAGCTTTGTACCGTGTTTTCCGTTGCATTCGCCTCCCGATCCTCTGTCGCCTGTCCCGCAGCCTGCTTTTCAGAGTCATGATCATCGTCCAGTTCAACTCCGTACAGATCTGCCGCATATTGCACCAGATCCGTGTCCTCATCCACATCGCTTTGCCAGATGTTAAGACCGATCCAGATCTCCTGGATATCCTCAGCCGCCAGCGGCTCCACATAGCTTCCAAAGCCGTTTTCCCGAAGCGCCTCCACCGTATGTGTCATACTGTCATACACGGAAAAATAGCGGTTACTCTCCGGGCCGGACAGCGTCACCTTGCACAGGAGACTGCCGCCCCCGCTTACCATCAGCTCCGGATTTTCCGCAATGTCAAGATTAAAGGCTTCCCTGATCTGCGACGCTTCCTCAATCCCCGTATCGTCTCCCTGGCGTAAGCCGTTTCTGCGGACGAGAATGCTTGTAAAGATTTCCGTCTCCGGGATCCTGCAGCTGGCGTTCTGGTATTCCTCAGAGGTCAAAATGGTAAAAGCCGCCTCATTGTCGGTGCTGGCCACTGTATAATATCTGTCATAGCTTCTGCCGTTTGTAAGCGTCACTCTTGCAAGGATTGTGGATGTGTTCCAGGAACTGAGCCGGTCCGACCCCCTCGGATAGCCGTCCCTCTCATAGACGGTGGCCGCCTGCAGGAAGTCGTAGATCACCTCCCGGTCCGTATAGAACATCTCCATCTCGTCCCCGGCCGTGTCACTGAAATAGGAATACTGTGTGCCCGTATCGCTGGCATTGTCCTTTATGGCAATCCCGGCGATCTTCTCCGCATCCGGCAGATAGGTGTCATAGCCGAAGATGTCAAACCGAAAGCCAATTCCGATCAGAACCGCGCAGACAGCCGTCACCGCCATCAGCCCCCAGCGCCGGAAAAATGCCTTGAAGTCCATCCGGAACACAATGTTGAGCACTCCAAAGGCGAGGATACTGACTAACAGGGCGCCGAAAATGCCCCAGGCTGTCCGCTTCGTCTGACCGCTGACCGCTGCGATCGCCCAGAAGACCAGCCAGCCGCCCACGCCTGCCACCAGAGAAGTGACAACCTGTACCGCAAGGTACACCGGCTTCGCCTTCAGTCCCTGCTCCGCCAGCTCGGAATCCCTTCTGATATAGAGGAGCGCCGCCAGTACCCCGAGAAGGAGAGCGATCACCAGGTTCACAGACAAAACCACGCCGAAGCTGTCCGCTCCCGCAAAGGACTCTGCCCTTCTGTAGAGCAGATAGACCGACGAGGCAAGCGGAGAGGCGTAGATGGCCTTCTGGAGGCTCGCCAATTCCTGTCCGACATAGGTGTCGAGGTAATTCTCGCACAAAATGAACCAGAGCGCCCAGGCGGAGACGGCACCCACGCCGAACACACCGCTGACCACCAGCGTATTGAGCACATTGCCGCAGAGCATCACCGCCACAAGCACAAGATGATACACCAGAAGGAACGCCGCCATCGTCACAATGGCTGTGATAAGTGCTTCCTTCAGACAGCTTCCGGATAAAAGCGCTTCGAAGGCCTCCCTATACTCCGGCGTCACTGCCGTCAGAGTCTGAAACCGGCTGTAAAGCTGTCTCAATCTGATCTCCCCGAACGCCGCCGTCACGATCATACTTACGATATACGGCACAAGCCAAATCAAAAATCCGTCCAACCACCCTGCGAGGAACAAGGTTCTTCTCTTGACGGGAAGGCTGTGGTAAGTGTCCACCATATTCCTGTGGAAGACATACCGAAAGCCCGCAAGCCCGACGATGAGAGCTCCTGCGATGGCGATGACGCCGCCTGTGATCAGCGCGCAGGACTCAAAAAAGTCCACGACGGTCTGCGCCTGGCTAAGAAGTACCCCTGCAGTCTCGATGTCCATATATCCTCTGCTTCCGCTGTAGAGCAGGTAGCACACCGGCAGCGCCAGCAGATTCCCCAGAATGGAGAGCGCCAGCATCCATATCTTATGTCTGAAATCCTCCCTCAGGGTCTGTCCGAAGATCCCCTTAGAATAACAATGCTTTGACGTCATAGCCCTTCACCTCCGTTTCGCTGATGAAAATCTCCTCCAGGGACAGGGGCAGCAGTTCATAAAATACAGGGGAAAGCCTCTCCATGAACGCCTCGATCTCCTCCCGTCTGCCCCGCACAGTGACCGTATACAGAGAGCCTCTGTTCTCCACCGTCACCACATCCAGCGAATTCTTTAATCTCTCCAGCATCTCATCCTCTCTGATGACACACTGTATTTTATGGATATTTAACTTCATGTCATCGATATCCTTCTCCAGCAGGATACCGCCCCTGTGCAGAAGCCCCACGTACTCGCAGATATCCTCCAGCTCCCGCAGGTTGTGGGAGGCGATGATCGGGGTCAGCCCTCTCTCATCCATCTCCCTTACAAAAAGGGACTTCACCGCCTGCCGCATCACCGGATCCAACCCGTCAAAGGTCTCGTCACAGAGAAGATATCTGGTGCCTGCGCTGATGCCGCAGATGACGGAGAGCTGCTTTTTCATGCCCTTCGAGAAGGTGTTCACCTTCCTGTTTTTGTCCAGCCCGAACTTTTCCATCAGCTCCAGCCACTTTTCCTTATCAAAATCCGGATAGCAGGACCGGTAAAGCTTCAGCATATCCTCAGGCGTCCCGCTCTTGAAAAAATACTGCTCGTCGGAGATATAAAAGAGCTTCTTTTTCACATCAGGGTTGTCATATACCGGCTCCCCGTCTATCAGGATTTCTCCCCCGTCCGGTCTTAAGACACCGCTCAACAGCCTCATAAAGGTTGATTTTCCGGCGCCGTTTGTTCCGATGAGCCCAAACACATGCCCCTCCTCTATCCGGGCGGTAATATCGTCGATGGCCTTGACCTCGTCAAAGCTTTTTTTCAGATTTTTTACCTCTATCACGATTTTTCCTCCTCAAATATCTTTTCCAGCTCCGCGGCGAGTTCCTCCTTCGTAAGACCGGATTCCTTCGCATGCCTTGTGACAAGCGCCCACTCCTCCAAAGTCTTTTTCTTCTTTCCCGCCCGCCATTCGCTGTCAGGTGCCACAAAGCTGCCCCGTCCGGCCACTGTATACAGATAGCCTTCCTGCTCCAGCTGGTTGTACGCACGCTGAATGGTGTTGGGATTCACCGACAGCTCCATGCCGAGACTTCTGACGCTGGGCATCTTCTCATTTGCCTCCAGCGCACCGCCTACGATCAGGTGCTCCAGCTTCTCCACAACCTGTTCATATATGGGTCTTTTGTCCCTGTAATCCAGCAGTATCATGTGGTCTCCTTTCC
>CAYPSH010000208.1:0-3705 GCA_964413445.1 uncultured Acetatifactor sp. | reverse complement strand
TGTTGCATAACTTCCGTTTTTAGTCTAAAATGAAATTAAATTCTGAATATACAAAGTGAAACAGGTAAATCTATGAACTATAAAAGAATTTTTCTGGCGCTGCTGCTTGCCTGCTTCGGGGCAGCATGCCTGATCGTCGCTCTCACTTTGGAGGGCCGGAATGTTCTGGACGACAAGCGCAGTGATGCAGTTCTGGAGGATTACCGCGTAGTTTCCGAAAGCCAGCTTTCTTCCCCGGAGTCAGATGCTGACAGCACCGTTTCCTCAGAATCGGAAAGCTCCTCCCCGGAAATTCTTTCTTCTTCCGAGCCGGAAACCTCTTCCGAACCGCAGGCATCTTCCGGTGAACCGGAAATAATACGTGTGGAAAATCCTTATAAGGATGCTTTTCTCGCGAATGAAGATATGGCCGCCTGGCTTCAGATACCCGATACCGTCATCGACTACCCTGTCATGTGGACGCCGGAGGACGAGGAGTACTATCTCAACCGGGGCTTTGACAGATCAGATAATAAGAACGGCTGCCTGATCCTCGATACGGACAGCTGCCTTGATCCTCTGACCACGAACCTGATCATTCACGGGCACAACATGAAGTCCGGAGCCATGTTTGGCACTCTGACCGAATACGAAGACGAAAACTATTATCAGGAACACCGGCTCATATCCCTTTATACGGAGGAATGTCAGCGAAACTATGAAGTCATTGCCGTGTTCCGCTCCCAGGTCTACAAAAAGACAGATCAGGTATTTAAGTTCTACAAATTCTTTCAGGCTCAAACCCCGGAAGAATTTGACGACTTTTATCAAAATATTAAAGCACTGTCTCTATACGACACCGGTGTCACTGCCGAATTCGGCGACTGTTTTCTTACCCTTTCCACCTGCGCCTACCATGTAGAGCAGGGACGGTTTGTAGTTGTCGCAAAGGAAGTGGAAAGCGGAGACTATTACCTTCCGATTCGTTAGAGAAGTGCAAATAATCCCTTAAGGAGGAATTGTCATGAAAAGAATCAAAGCATTCGTATCCATGCTGGCAGCTGCAGCGCTTCTGGTAATGCTGCCTCAGGGAGCAGCACTAAAAGTCAGCGCAGCAGAACCGGCGACCTACGCCGTCAAGTACTTCGCAGACAAAAACGAATGGAGGTTTCAGTCCGGCTCCACTTTTGATGAATCAAAAGAAAATCGGGAATTATACTATCTGCTGCACGATACGTTAAAGGACGGCGATAATGTGGTTGTGTATAACACAGAGACAAGCACCAATTTGGATTTGGATCTGGGAAACATAAAGCTGAACAATCTGACTGTCTGCGGTACCACCTGGGCAGTCGTAAAGACAGGCGGGATTTCTGAATGCTATGTCCTGGCGGGCAGTACCTGTTCCGTCAACGGCGATGTCTCCTACGCACATGTCTATGACGTTGCCACCGTCACCTTCACCGGCAATGTAAATGAATTGATCGCTACTTCTGACAACGAAAATTTCAACAGCAATATCGGCTGCGGCGGGCAGGTGGCGCATTTTAACGCTTACTCCACCACACAGCCCAGGACCTTCTATGACTTGTATGATTTCGACAAAAACACCCTTGATGTTTCTGACGGCAGTCTGAAAACAGCTTCCGGTCATTATAAGGACAAGCCTTCTGACAGCCAGGCTCAGACCGATACAACCGCAGCCTCCGAGACAGCAGGCACAGAATCCACAGCCGCATCCGTCGAAACTGCAGCAGCAAACAGTGCAGACGAGTATGATGATGTGCCGAAAACCGGTGCCGGTGCTAATGGCGTCTGGTGGTTCCTCACAGCTTCAGCCGTCTGCTTCGCGGGAAGCCTTCTCTTAAAGAGAAAGGCAAGGTAAACCGACAGGCAAAGCGGAGCATTCATAAAATGACCATATTTAAGGCAGGAGACATGCTATTGACAAACAAACATGTCTCCTGCCTGTTTATTCAGGACCCTGCGTAAGCCTTTATCAGATCCCAGGCGGCGCTTGTGCCGTACCCCAGTCTCCACACGGCAACACCGCCGATCTTCTGGGCATTCATCACATTCAGCTTTACCTTGATGGATTCCTCATCCTCCACCCAGATCTTATATGTCGCATCCCCGCTCTGCCACTCCGCATAGTTCTGACAGGTCTCCTCATCCCACACAGTTTCGGCATTCACACGCTTTAAGAAATCCGACACATTGTTTAAGGTGATATATTCATCCGTCACTTCCGAACCTTCCGTCTTCCAGAGGATCGTATAAAAAGGAAGGGCATTGACCACCTTCTCTGCAGGGACCATGGACAGCGTCTTTTCCAGACCGTTTGAAACATAGTCGATGCTCGCCACGCTTCCCGGGTCTTTGCTTCCATGCCAGTGCTCATCATATCCCATGATGATCACATAATCCGCAACCTCCCCCTGGATATCCAGCCGGTAGAAATCGTTGAAATTAAAGGGAACATAATTGTCCACCGAGAGGACCAGTCCCGCTTCCCTGCAGGACACGGAGAGTTCCCTCAGGAACTGAACATAATGTTCCCCGCAGTCGCTTGTCAGCCCCTCGAAGTCGATGTTGACTCCGTCCAGCCCGATCTCCAGAGAGGTGCTCACAATGCTCTGCACCAATTGTTCTCTTGCAGTCGTGGAGGACAGAACCTGCAGGGTGCTGATATCCTCACCCGTCTCGTTTTTATAATTAAAGTTATCCCAGACACCCCACACCTTAAGCCCATAGCCATGTGCCCTGTCCACATACTGTGCAGATGCAAAGGAGCGGAATCCTCCTTCGTTGTCATTCAGACTGAACCAGGTGGGTGCAATGACATTCATTCCCTTTCCCTCCGCCACCATGGATTCCAGCGTATCATTTCCGCCTACGCCGCCGATGGAGTGCCAGCCCAGGCACACCTTTCCTTCCATATTAAGAGAAGTGTACTCCTCAGGGATATAGTCGGTGACAGGCGTCTCCACCTCTGTGCTCAGATTTGTCAATCTCTTGTTTTCCACATATCCGATGACGGAATCATCAGTTTTCACCTTGCTCCAGGTATCCATCTGCTCCAGCAGCTCAACGGTCTCACCCTTTGCCACTTCCCTCAGGATCGGACTCTTGATACCGCCCTTTAGGCGCACCTGTGTGTCCTTTGTTATCTCCATGGTCTGCTTTACGCCCCACTCCGTGTCCATTTGAATATGCCTGTCAAATCTTTCGTAGGCATAGTTGGTAAACAGTCTCACATACTCCGCGGCTACATACAGCTTGTCATCCTGCACATAGCAGACAACATAGTCGACAGGATGGATGCCGTCACCGTCGCTGTACCCGCTTTCATCAAAATAAGCCAGCATCGTATCATTCGCCGTTGTATAGAGGAGCTTGCGCTCCTGCATATCCGCGTAAAAACCTTCATTCAAATATTTTTTCACTGTATCCAGATCAAGGTAGACGCTCCCCTCTCTGGACACTGCCTGCTCGTCCACAATTTCATCCTGCAGTACAATGGCGAGACTGCCGTCCTCCAGGCCGACAGCGGCATCTGTCACTCCATAGTACTCATCCAGATCCGCGGACTCCTTGCTGTAGGAATACTTGTCCAGTATTTTTTCTCCGAAGCCAACCGCTCCGATTATTGCGATCAGGATCAGTGCTATGATCACCGGTACTGCTTTTTTCATCTTTCGTTTCCCTTTCTTTTGCACATATTAT
>CAYPSH010000207.1:0-3705 GCA_964413445.1 uncultured Acetatifactor sp. | reverse complement strand
GGGCAGCAAAGAATAAGTCCATCATACCTGTACCCGCAGGCCCTTCGGATAATGGTTTTTCATAATGCCGCCTGCAAGCTTTCCCCAGCCCAGGGAAAAGCCGTCCACACAGATCAGATACCAGCCCTTTTTCCCTTCCGCAGGGAAGGTCTGCCCATTCAGGTACGCCATCACTTCTGCATCCTCTGCCTTGAAGTTCCACACGTTCTGTGCCTCCTCCGGCCGCAGGGCATGCGCAAGCGCATGGGAGGGCTCAAACCGATTCTTTTTCACCTCGCCCAGATGCAGTCCCGGGCGAAGTACCCTCAGTCCCTTGAGAGATGGCATTCCCTCCGGCGCCAGGTAGAGATTGTCTCCAAAGAAGAGAAAGTCACCTGTCAGATGGGTCTTCAGATTTTCCGCCTCAAAGGCGCGGTACGCCCCCAGGTCTTTCTCCGTCAGAGTCTTGGGGCTGCCGTTTAAGGACGGCGTTCTGAAGCCGGCCTGTTCCTCCCCTTCCCTGCCAAGGAGGGCGGCATAATGCCCTTCTCCCTTTATGTGATGCGGCCACAGACGCAGGGTTTTTTCCAGCCCCTCCGCAGGGTCATCCATGTAGGACGCTTTGCCGTCGCAATCCGCCTGCCCGAAGGGAGCTTTGTCTATCGGCAGGATCTGAAACTCCGGATGCCTTTTCAAAAATCCGCTGATGCTTCCCTCATTCTCCTCCGGTGCGAAGGTACAGGTGGAATAGACAAGCCTTCCGCCCGGCCTTACCAGCTTCGCCGCACATTCCAGTATTTTTTCCTGCCTTTCGGCGCACAGTCTCACGTTCTCCTCGCTCCACTCGCCGCAGGCCGCCTCATTTTTGCGGAACATTCCCTCCCCGGAGCAGGGCGCGTCCACCAGGATCTTATCGAAAAAACCGGGGAAAACCTCCGCCAGATGCTCCGGGGTCTCGTTTGTCACACAGGCATTTCTGATTCCCATCCGCTCCACATTTTCCGACAATATCTTCGCCCTGGCGGCATTGATCTCATTGCACATCAAAAATCCCTGTCCGGCCAGATCAGCTGCAAGCTGGGTACTCTTTCCCCCCGGCGCCGCGCAGAGGTCAAGCACCCTCTCTCCGGGACAGACCTTCAGAAGTCCCGCAGGCGCCATGGCACTGGGCTCCTGGATATAATAGACACCCGCCTCGTGATACGGGTGTTTCCCCGGCTGGTCAGCCGCTTCATAATAATAACCGTTCTTCGCCCAGGGAACAGCCAAAAGATGGGCAAAGCATTCCTCTTTTGAATCCTGCCGCCCATCTTCACTCCGGAATACCTCTGCGGCATTCCTGCCAGCCATATTATATTTCAACGCGTTCAGCCGAAGCGCCCGGTGCTCCTCCTCCTCACAGGAGGCAAGAAACGCACCGTATTCCTCTCCCAGCTGTCGCTGCATTCTCTCTAAAAAATCCTTTGGAAGCATACTTTACTTGTTTTGTTTTCCTTTTCTGTATTATTTTGTCAGGCCTGATCTATAAACTTTGAGAGATCGATCTCTATATGCTGTCTGTTGTCAGGTGTGAACACCGTGTCCACGATCTGTATCTCCTTGTAAACCGAGCGCAGCTCCAGATCATAGATCGTATTGGACATAAGCCCAAGTACCACCGGGCGGAGGATATCCTTTGGATTTTCCTGCACCACGATCCCCTGCTCATCGTTGCTCAGCATCACATAGGATCCGGCGGGCAGGATGTCAATGCACTCCTCCAGCTCGTCGAGCACCTTGGTGTCATAGCGCTCCGGCTCGCCGCGCAGCACCTTCATGGCGGAAAAAGCCGACATGGGCAGTTTGTAGGAACGCACTGCCGTCAATGTATCATAGAGATCCGCAACCTGAATGATCTTGGTCCCCAGAAGCAGAGTCTGTTCGTAGTTCGGGTACTTCGGGAGACGGTTTGTCAGGTCTCTGGAAAGCTGCAGCATATAGCGGCGCATTCCGGAAGGGTAGTAGTAATTTTCATTGAAGAGCTGGAAGCCTTTGATGAGGCCGCTGTAGGTTTCATCGAGTTCCTCCGGTGTCAGGGGCCCGTCCTTCTGCAGGATCTGGCTGGGTACAAAAAGCTTCCCGATATCATGATAAAGTGCCGCCTCGATCAGATAGCGCATTTCCTTCGGATCAAAGTGCATCCTCTTTGAGAGCAGGGTGACAAGAACCGCAACATTCAGGGAGTGCTTATAGACAAAGTCATTTTCACCTCTGAGACACTGGTTAAAGTTCATCTTGGTCCTCGTCCGTCCGAAACGGCTGTAGATCAGATCTACCAGTCCCTCCAGCTTCTGAGGCGCCCTGTCATTTATGGTGTCCTGGAGGATCTCTTCCACCACATAGGTTTCCGTCCATTGAAAGCGCTCAAACTCCAGTTCCTCATCTGTGATGGGGGGAACCGGCTCCGCCGGATCCAGCACGTAGGTACCGTAAAGATTCAGTTCGCGCAGCCTTGCTATCATGCTGGCATCAATCTTGACACCACTGTTAAAGAGCAAAACCCCGTCTCTGTTGTAAATGGGTTTTGCAAATCTGCTTCCAATCTCTATATCCGGAGTTTTTACGTAGCGCATAATCTCTTCCCCCTATGTTGCCGTAAAAGAAACTGCTGACTTCACTTTGTCTCCTTTTCATTATATTTCATAAACAATATAATTACAATATTTTTTTACACTTTGAATCTATATCCGACGCCCCAGATGGTTTCTATATACTGAGGTTTCGCAGTGTCGGTCTCTATTTTTTCACGGATTTTCTTGATATGCACCGTCACGGTGGCAATGTCTCCGATGGAATCCATGTCCCAGATCTCCCGGAACAGCTCTTCCTTTGTGTATACATGGTTCGGGTTCTCCGCCAGGAAAGTCAGCAGGTCAAACTCCTTTGTGGTAAAGTTCTTTTCCACTCCGTTCACATAGACACGGCGGGCCGTCTTATCTATGCGGATGCCCCGGATTTCCACGATATCGTTCTGGGGTTTTGCGTTGCTCCCCACCAGTCTCTCGTACCGCGCCATGTGTGCCTTGACTCTTGCCACCAGTTCGCTGGGGCTGAAGGGCTTTGTCATATAGTCATCAGCGCCGAGTCCTAAACCTCTGATCTTGTCAATATCGTCCTTTTTCGCGGAAACCATCAGGATCGGGATGTTTTTTTCCTCCCGGATCCTGCGGCACACCTCAAACCCGTCTACCCCGGGGAGCATCAGATCCAGGATCACCAGATTGTACTCTCCGTCCAGAGCAGCCTTAAGACCCTCGTCCCCCGTATTGCAGATATCCACCTGAAAGCCGGACAGTTCGAGATAATCCTTCTCCAGGTCCGCAATTGCCTCTTCATCTTCCACGATCAGTATCCTGCTCATTTTTTCTCTCCTTCTATTTCTTTTATGTCTTTTTTGTTCCGCTGTCTGCTGCCACTTTCCTGATACACATTCTTTTCCGGAAAGGTTCACGCCTGTCCGGTTTCAGGCCATCACTTCTCATCCTGCAGCTCGATGTATTTTCTCAGCACAAAATGCATGCAGGTTCCCTCGCCCTCTTTTCCGGTTGCCCAGATATAGCCGCCGTGATCCTCTATGATCTTCTTCACAATGGACAGGCCGATGCCGCTGCCTCCCTGGGCAGAGTTCCGGGAGGCATCCGTCCGGTAAAACCTCTCGAATATTCTCCCCAGATCCTTCTGGGCAAT
>CAYPSH010000206.1:0-3711 GCA_964413445.1 uncultured Acetatifactor sp. | reverse complement strand
ATTTATGTATCAGAATTATATTTTTGACCTGTACGGAACTCTTGTTGACATTAAGACAAACGAGGCGAAGCCTTCCCTCTGGAAAAATACAGCTTCCTACCTCTCCCTGCAGGGAGCTGCCTATACGGGAAGCGAACTGAAAAGAACCTACCGGAGGCTTGTCGGCGAGAATCAGCTGGCATCCCTGGAAGGCAAGGGAAAAATGGGGTTGGCAGATCAGCGGCATCCGGCTTGTGTGCAGCCGGAAGAGATTGAGATCGATCTGGGAAAAGTTTTTGAACAGATTTTTCTCGAAAAAGGCATCTCACCCTCCGAAGAGATGATCAAAAACCTGGCTCTGGTCTATCGGGCGCTCTCCCTGGACTATGTAAGGCTGTATGAGGGTGCCGATGTGCTGCTGAAAAAACTGCACCGCCATGGAAAAAAAGTTTACCTTCTCTCCAACGCCCAGAGGCTGTTCACGGAGCCGGAGCTTAGGAGTCTGGGAATTTATGACCTGTTTGACGACGTCCTCATCTCCTCGGACATCGGCTTTAAGAAGCCCTCTCCTTATTTTTATCAGGCACTGCTGGAAAAGCATCATTTAAGCGCAAAAGAATCGTGTATGATCGGAAATGACTGGCAGGCTGACGCCTGGGGAGCCTGCAGGAACGGGATATCCTCCATGTACATCCATACAGCCCAGTCCCCTGAGCTTCAGGGAGAGCTGCCTCCCGGCTGCAGGAGGCTGAACTGTATTGCGGATGTGGCAGACAGTCTCGCGCCGGAAGACCCGCAGGGAAGCCGGTCCCTTCCCAAGGCAGACTCCTGACTGCCCCGCAGCTTGTCTCCCCGCAAAAATCAGGCGCTGACATGCAGTGCGATCCTACAGGTATGCCTGCAGGTCCTTCACAAGAGTCTCCTCCGCCTCCGCCACATCCCGCGCCAGCTTTTTGATCTTGTCATCCGCGGCGACATACTGGTTCAGATAGCGGTGCAGGCTCTTGATGCCCATGTTGCAGCCGTCCGTGATCAGGTCGGCGATTCGTTTGTCCGACTCGTCCACCCCAAGCATCACATCGCTCTTCATTTTGGACATCATCTTCGCCATCATGCCCGGCTCTTTCCCCTCGTCATGGTACTCGTTCAGGTACTCATGGGTGGTGTTGCCAAGCTTCGTGTGGGTCTCCTTGCTCTTCGCAAGGAGGTTTCTCATCTCCTCATCCCGCACATGCTCCAGCACATCGTCCAGGGAGGATACCCCCATCTTGATGCCGGCATTGCATTCTCTCAACAGTTTGATCGTATCATCTTCCATCACAAACCTCCGTCTTTTTTGCAGCTCGCAATTTTGTGACCTTCGTCCGGATTATTATTTCCCGTTTTTTCGAAAATGATACCTGACGCTTTCACCGGCGTTTTCCTTACAACATAAGCTTCCCCTCTATGCCCTCGAACTCGATCTGCCTCTCGGTTCCGTCCTTTAATCTTATCGTCACCGGTCCGTAACCTCCGCACCGCTCCGGGTCCGTATAGCTGACGCTTTCCACAGGGAAAAGCTCCTCCTCTGTGAAGTCCTCATGACTCTCTTTCGTGATCACCTGAGAGATCAGCACATAGGGTTCATAGCCGTACTGCTTCTGCCTGTCCGTCCTTGCATAAAGGAGTATGGATTTCTCCGAATCCGGGTTGGTGCCCAGACTTTGGATCAGATCCAGTTCCTTCCAGCCGTCATATATGGTCATCGCCATCTGCTTCTCCCTGCCTGTGGCATCTCTGCCCTTTAACAGGATCGCCTTTGCCTTCCCGCAGGTCTTTTTCTGTATTTCTGTTCCGTTGTCAGGAAAGCCGTAGGAGCCCAGAGTCAGGGAAACGGGGCATCTGTGCAGCCGCAGCTTGTCCACCCGCAGGATGCCGAAAGGCACGGCAAAATCCGCCAGGTTGATCGCCTGGGTCCAGTGCCATTCCGTCTCCAGATTATAGTTGAAAAACTGTCTGCGGTAGAGCACATCCTCCCTCTGCCCGTGCCAGAACACTGCGTTTGCCCTGAAAAATGAGCCGGTTGTAATGTCCTCCAGCACATACTGCTGTGCCTCCACATGCCTTGCCGGTGCCGACTCCCAGGGATATTTCGTGTTATAGCAAAGCTTTGCATAATTCCACATGCCGTGCTCGTCTGACGGGCGCTTCACCACCTTGCCGGTCCGAAGGATCGTCTCGCCGTTTGCCTGATGGTTGGAAAAGCAAAGCGCCGGGCCGTCCAGGCAGGTCACCTTCACCCGGTTTTCTGCAAGCTTGTCCCAGGTACCGTTGTTCTCCCTCGCAGTCCAGAAGGGATGGTCTGCGGGCAGATGCAGGCAGAGGAAGGCCTTCCCCAGCCAGAACGGGGACTCCGCGCAGGAATACCCCTGTACCAGAGGGGAAAACTGCCCGTAAAAGCCAAGGGTGGGGACTCCCCTGTAAAGAAAATCTTCCCGCCCCAGAAACTGCATCAGGGAACCGGAGGAGATCCTTCTGGCAAGTCCCGGATCCGCGGTGCTCTTCCGGAGCATGAGATTGCCGTCAAAGGCGCTTGTCGCCGCATTGCGGTAGATATTGCTGCGCCCCCACATATTGGTCCAGCCGTCTCTGTCGAAAAAGTCAGCGTAGGTTTCCATCAGACGGTTTGAGTGCTCCTCAAACTGTTCCGCAAGATATGGCTCGTTCTCATAGCCGTACCACAGATTCCAGACAGGCGCATACACATTAAATGCCCAGCAGGAATAATAGTCAAAGGACTGACCATCCCTGTACCAGCCGTCCCCTGCGTAATAATTCAGGATCGCCTGGGCGTGGTCGCGCATCACATCCCTCCGGATGGGGTAGCCTTCCATGTTCAGAAATGCCATGTCCAGCATATTGAACAGGCGCCAGTTCTGGGGCACGGTATTTTCATGGGCATAGGATTCCAGGAATGCTGCGATCACATCCTTTTCTTCCTTTGTATAAGTGTCCCAGATCTCCTTTCTGCTGACCCAGAGGCAGATGACCAGCGCGCAGGTCTCCACAGTCTGCTGGAAAGCCCGAAACGGATTTTCGTGACCGGTGATATCCTGCTGGTCCGCGTAGGTACCCACATAAAGCACGTCCCCCTTTGTGCAGACTCTGAGCACCTGATTTTTGTAATATTTTGCGATCGGATAACCGCAGATCGTCAGATCGGGTATGTTCTCGATCATAGGCGCCGCGATGAAAAAGGAACGGGTCAGTCCCTCAAACACCTCGGCAGTGGCTTCCGTCTTTAAGGTCTCGGCAGAAGCCTTCAGATGAGGATAGGTGATCTCCGTTTCCTTTCTCGGCATGACAACCGGCTTCTCGAAGTCATCAATATTTTGGAAAATGCCCTCCAGCATATACTGCCCTGCCTCCAGCCAGCTCTCTCTGGTAAGGCCGGTGCAGGGGCTCAAGTCGAAGTCCAGGGTCCTGGGTTCAAACTTCATAAAAAACACTCCTTCCCGTAAGCATACCTTCAGTGTAGCACTTTTAGATACGGAAAGGAATGTTCAGACTTTGGTTTTTTCTGTTTCAGCTTTCCGGCTCCCGGTGCCGGTACTTTTCTTTCGTGGCAAGGCCGCCTCTGATATGGCGCTCCGACTTGTTGACATCAAGCACGCACCTCGCCTGCCTCGCAAGCGCCGGGTTGATCCGCATGAGCCTGTCTGTGACGTCCTTATGTACCGTACTCTTGCTGAC
>CAYPSH010000205.1:0-3744 GCA_964413445.1 uncultured Acetatifactor sp. | reverse complement strand
CCGCAGTAATTTTGTCTGTACAGTTCATACTCTTTGGACAATTCTATGGAGCGCTTGTAGCCGTTCTTTTTCTTAAAGTCGGAGGGAAGCCATCTGACCTGGAATTCCTCGCCCAGCCGCTCTCCGATCTCGTTTAATTTCTGTGCGTTTTTTAAGGGGCTGATGGTGAGGGTTGTGGCAAAGTAATCGGCTTTCCTCTCCTTCGCCCGGGCCGCTGTCTCTCTGAGGCGCAGTTCATAGCAGCGGAAGCACCGCTCGCCTCCCTCGGGGCAGTCCTCGTACCCTTTTACCGCAGCAAAGAATTTCTCCGGCGCATAGTCCCCTTCCACCACGGAAATGGGATACCCCTTTTTCTCCCGGTTGTAGGCTTCGATCAGCCGCTTCTGCTCCTCCACCCGCTTCAGATACTCCGGCGAGGAGGAAATGTTTGGATTGTAATAAAAGACTGTGATCCGAAAGTAAACGCACAGATACTCCAGCACATAACTTGAGCAGGGCGCGCAGCAGCTATGGAGAAAGAGGGTCGGGACGTCCTCTCCCGAAAGTTTTTCCAAAATTTTATCCAGTTCCCTCTGATAATTCCTCTGATTCATCTTATTGCGGTCTTTCCTTTCTCCGGGGATTTCTTTTATCGGGGCTGTATCCGGAATACCGTCACCGACTGCGCCGGGATATGGACGGAAAGCACCGGAAGTGTTCCCGCAAATTCCCTGTATGCGGGGGACACCTTTTCAGGCTCCTCAAAGCTGTTGACAGCATCCGGCTCATAGCCGCACATCTGCCAGCATTTCACCGTGCACGCTCCGGGCGTCTGCCCCTCCAGCACAAAGTCCGCAGAGCGCTCCTCGTCCAGGATATTGACCACCTTTAAAATAATGTCTTTCCCGGTCTCTGCCGCCACGTACAAGGGCTGTGCCAAAGGAAGTCTGCTCTCCGTATCCTGATAGAGGGTTCCGTCCACATACAGCCTGATTTTGCGGTCTTCCACTTCCAGAGCAAGGTGATAGCTCCTCCCCTTCTCCAGCCGGAAGGCATACTGGCTTAGATCAGCTCCTCTGCCGTTGATCCTCTGTGTGAGGAGATTGTCCTGGTTCTGCCATCCGCCAAGTGTCCAGACAAATTCGTTTTTCTCATCCCTGCTGCCGAAGATCACATGCAGCCCCCGGTAGCCCGAAAGCTCTGTGGCATCCATCTCCAGCCGGTAATGGCGGCTCCCGGTGCTGGTCAGAAGGATTCTCCGGTTTTGATCCGTAGTGACACAGTCATCAAAATCCTGCACTTTTCCGCTCTCAAGGTCTGTAAAAACAATATTTTGATAAAAAATATCCGATTCGTAACCACTGAGCAGAATGTCCCCTGTGATACCCTGCTCTGCACCTTCCGGCACGCCGAGGTAGGCAGGCTCCGGCGCATCCTCCAGCCTGCTCTCCAGCCGATACTCTCCCAGATGCTCCATGAACAGCTTCTGCACGTAATAGTTTGCGGAGCCAAAGACCCTGTAATTGTCAAACCAGATCATATCCGGCCGCCAGTTCACATAGTCCGTGTTGGCAAACAAAGGCGCATAGCAGGCAAGCCCTACCGCACCCGCATTCCGCTCGAGCCCCGTCATAAAGGAAGCCTCCAGAAGCGCGTTGTACCAGGTGTTTCCCCAGGAGGCATACTCGCCTAAAAATACCTTTGGCCCCTGCCTGTCATAAGTATCGTAGCGGTCGTGATTCGCCACAAACCACTCCGGCGCCATATAGTAGTGCTCGTCCACCAGGTCGGACTGCACCTTCCAGGCATTTTCCCAGCCCCTCTCAAACTCTCCGCCCGCCGCAAAAGGTCCGGCGGTGTTGATGATCTTTATCTCCGGATATTTTTCCCTCACCTTCGCCTGTATGATGTCAGATCGCTCAAAAAAGGCTGCGCCGACCTCCTCATTGCCGATCCCTATGTATTTCAGATGGAAGGGCTCCGGATGTCCCAGCGCAATCCTCTTTCTGCCCCATTCCGTCTCCTCCCCCTCATTGGCAAAGGAGATCAGATCCAGCACATCGTCAATGAACGGCGCAAGCTCATCCAGGGGTGCATGACGCTTATGATGGGGATCGTAGCCCGCGGGCAGCACCGGCAGCGGCTCGGCCCCGATGTCCTCACAGAGCAGAAAATACTCAAAATAGCCCAGTCCGAGCGTCTGGTTGTAGTTCCAGTTATTTCTTCTGGCGGGGCGCTCCTCGGGGGCGCCGATAGAATTTTTCCAGCGGTACTGGGCGTCTCTCGCCTCCGCATCCAGCGCTCCGTCATGGACAAGACAGCCTCCGGGGAAACGCAGGAACTTCGGATGCAGCGCCTCCAGCTTCTCCGCCAGGTCGCGCCGCAGTCCCCATCTGCGTCCCTTGTAGGTATCCGCCGGAAAAAGGGAGACGAAATCAAGGTAAACCCTGCCGTTTCCCGCCGCCGTGACGGCAAGCCTTCCCTGATGATCCGTCTCGGGCGCGGTGAAGGTCAGCTCCTTCTTTTCCCATGTATCTGTCACAAAAAAGTCCTGCGCTGCATAAACCTTTCCATCCGCACTTCTCAGGGAAACCGTGAGTGGCCTGTCAAGGCACTGCTCTCTCTTTGCATAGCAGGTAAAATAATAGGTTTCTCCCGCCTTCAGCGGGATACCTGCATTGAAGCCGAGATTCTGTATCCCCGTATCCTCCCCTTCCTCTTCGATGTCCAGGGCGAGATAATGGGGATTTTTTTCGCTGACCGCACCGCCGCACATCACCCTTGCTTTCAGCTTTCCGCTGCCCTCAAGTACCTCCCAGGCAGTCAGATGATGGTAGGAAGAATTGTCGATGGGGTCAAATTCAAAGGAACGGTTCTGCACCAGCTCCGCATACAGCCCTCCGTCTGCGGCATGGTTCAGGTCTTCAAAAAAAATACCGAACAGGTCTCCGAGTGCTTCTTTCTTTGCGTCTGTGTCAATGACTACTCTCATGGTCTTTCCCTCTTTTGCTGCTTTGTGCCCGATCAGATGACTCTGTTCAGAACCCATATTGATTACAGTATGCACCAGACTCAAAAAAATGGCAAGCGCATTATTATGCGCTTTGGGCCGGCGCCTGCAGAGAACTTTCGTAACGTCGCTCCGCCTTGCGCCAATGGATCAGGGAGAACCACTTGTCCAGGTACTCCTCCCTCCTGTCCCTGTATCTCAGATAGTAGGCGTGCTCCCAGACATCTATGGGAAAGATGGGCGTAAACAGGGACAAGTCCGGCACCCCCTGGTCAGCCGTTTCCACTGCGGAAAGCTTACCGTTTCCGTCAGAAACCAGCCAGACCCAGCCGGAGCCCACAACAGACATCCCCTTCTGCACGATCTGCTCCTTAAATACCTTCATGGAGCCGAAGTCCCTCTCTATCGCCTCCTTCAGCGCGCCGGAAGGCTCCTGCCCCTCCGGGCTCTTCATGGAATCGAAATACAGTTCATGGGCGTAAACACCTCCGGCCTGAAGAAGGGCAGAGGACCGAATAGCCCCAGGCAGGGTATCTGCCTGCAGCAACAGTTCCCGAAGACTCAGAGACTGCAGCCCCGGATAGTCCGCAAGGATATGATTCAGCCCTTCCACATAGTTCTGATAATGCTTATCATGATGAAAATGTAACGTCTCCTCGTCCAAAAGAGGGGCGAGCGCATCATACTCACAGGGGAGGGGACGCACCACAAAGGGGTAAGTTTCCGGTTTCATGTCTGTCACCATGCCTTTCTTA
>CAYPSH010000204.1:2134-3750 GCA_964413445.1 uncultured Acetatifactor sp. | reverse complement strand
GTATGGCAGAGCTGATCTGTGACGGTATCCATGTACATGAGAGTATGGTGCGGGCTGCCTTTAAACTTTTCCCGGGCAGGATCGTCCTCATCAGCGATTCCATGCGGGCTGCAGGACTGAAAAACGGCACCTATGACCTGGGCGGGCAAAACGTGACTGTGAAAGAAAACCTTGCCACCCTTCAGGACGGCACCATCGCCGGTTCCGTGACGAACCTCTTCGACTGTATGAAAAAAGCCGTATCTTTCGGAATCCCCCTTGAGGAGGCGATTGCCGCCGCAACCGTGAACCCGGCAAAAAGCATCGGCATTTACGATAGAGTCGGCTCCCTGACTCCCGGAAAACGGGCGGATGTGATCATCACTGATAAAAATTTAAAGCTGCTTCAGGTTATCTCCTGAGGCAGCTTTTTTAAAGTCATTTTTAAGCGGCGGCTTCCGCCTTTCCGTCCTTTGCATACAGCACCTTCAGTATGATAGGCGTCGAGATGCTGGAGACAATGATCAGCAGGATAACAGAAGTAAAATACACCGGAGACAACATGCCCACAGAGAGGCCCTTCTGTGCCACGATCAGTGCCACCTCTCCTCTTGTCATCATTCCCACACCAATCTTTAAACTGTCACTGGCAGAAAATCTGCATATCTTTGCCATCAGACCGCAGCCGATGATCTTCGTGATCAGCGCCACGATCACAAAGCAGATGGAAAACAGAAGGATACCGGCATCCACATTTTCAATATTTGTCTTAAGTCCGATACTTGCAAAGAAGACCGGCCCGAATATCATGTAGGAGCTGACCTCCATCTTCTGTTCGATATAGTCGTGATCCCGGATGGAACAGAGTATGATACCTGCCACATAGGCACCTGTGATATCCGCGATGCCGAAATACTTCTCCGCCGCATAGGCAAAGATAAAGCAGAGTGCCAGACTCATGATGGGAATCCTTCTCGTGTGAGGGTATCTCTCATCAAAATTCTTGAATATTTTGTAGAGAATGATTCCGACCACAAAAGCAAGGACAAAGAACAGAATCGTGTTGAGGACAACCTTGCCGGGATTGGAATCCGGATTCTTAAAGCCAACTACAAAGGTAAGTACAATGATACCGATCACATCGTCGATAATGGCGGCACTTAAGATAGTGGTCCCCACTCTTCCCTTCAGCTTTCCCATCTCTCTCAGAGACTGCACTGTGATGCTGACGCTGGTGGCTGTCATGATAACTCCGATAAAGACGGATGTGTAAAATTCATCGGAGCCGAATGGTACAAACCCGTAGAAACACATATACAGGATCGTTCCGCCCACAAGAGGGACAAACACACCACAGCAGGCGATCAGAAAGGCAACAGGACCGGTCTTCATCAGCTCCTTTAAATTTGTCTCAAGTCCTGCGGAGAACATCAGAAGCACAACACCGACCTCCGCCATTCCCGTCAGAAAGTCAGTCTGCTGTACCAGTCCCAGGACACTGGGGCCGATCAGAAGACCGGCAATGATCTCACCCACTACCTGAGGCGCCTTGCATTTTCTGGCAAGCACGCCGAAAAACTTTGCAAAGACAATAATGATCGCCAGATCCTTAAAAACGTCATAAACTTCCATTTTTC
>CAYPSH010000204.1:0-2034 GCA_964413445.1 uncultured Acetatifactor sp. | reverse complement strand
GCAAAGACAATAATGATCGCCAGATCCTTAAAAACGTCATAAACTTCCATTTTTCATCCTTCCCGTCCTGTTATTGTTCCTTGATTTCTCTGCAAAACTACTCTTCTTCGGAAATGTCCTCCAGGGCATCGTCTACATTTTCAAATTCCTGCTCTCCGTTGGAAATCTTCTCCCTCACCTTGGCAATCCGTGCGACCTTCACGCCATTTTCCAGGTTGATCATCTTCACGCCGGAGGTGATCCTGCCGAGAGTGGAAATATCTTCCATGCGAAGCTGGATGATAACGCCCTCTGTGGTGATCATCATGATCTCGTTTTCGTCGGTGACGGCCTTCACGCCCACCACATCACCTGTCTTTTCCGTGATCTTGTAGCACTTTACGCCTTTTCCGCCGCGCTTCTGCACAGTAAATTCATCCATGTAGGTGCGTTTTCCGAGACCGTTTTCCGAGACGATCAACAGGGAATCTCCCTGGCTGTGGAGCTGCATGCCGATCACCTCATCACCGTCATCCAGATTCATGCCTATGACACCCATAGTGATCCTTCCGGTCACCCTGACATCTGTCTCCCTGAAACGGATACACATGCCCTGCTTTGTCACAAGGAAAATTTCACTGTCCTTATCGGTAACCTTCACTTCGATCAGCTCATCGTCATCCTTGAGATTGATCGCGGCAAGTCCGTTCTTCCTGACATTCGCAAACTCTGAAAGAGCTGTCTTTTTGATGATTCCTCTCCTTGTCACCATAAACAGATTCTTGTCTGCCTCATATTCCCTTATGGGAATCATAGCGGTGATCTTCTCACCGGGCAGAAGCTGCAGCAGATTGATGACCGCCGTTCCTCTGGCCGTTCTTCCCGCTTCCGGGATTTCATAGGCCTTGAGTCTGTAGACACGCCCCATATTTGTAAAGAAATTCAGGTAATGATGCGTCGTAGTCATCAGCAGATCCTCGATGAAATCATCATCTATCGTCTGCATTCCCTTGATTCCCTTTCCTCCGCGGTTCTGTGCCTTGAAGTTATCTACCGTCATTCGCTTAATGTAACCCAGGCTCGTCATGGCAATGACAGTGTTTTCATGAGGGATCATATCCTCCATGGAGATATCAAACTCATCATAACCGATCTTACTTCTCCTGTCATC
Organism: uncultured Acetatifactor sp.; assembly: GCA_964413445.1. Classification (GTDB taxonomy): domain Bacteria; phylum Bacillota; class Clostridia; order Lachnospirales; family Lachnospiraceae; genus Acetatifactor. Next base: position 884 of record CAYPSH010000204.1, on the reverse strand, counting down.
TCCGTACTTATCGGCAGTCTCGGTCATCTCCTTTTTGATGACGCCGAGAAGCAGCTTTTCGTCAGCCAGGATTGCCTTCAACTCTCCGATGCGGACCTGCAGCTCCTGATGCTCATTCTCAAGCTTCTCCCGCTCCAGACCTGTCAGAGCTCGAAGACGCATATCCACGATTGCCTGTGCCTGCGCATCCGAAAGTTCAAAGCGCGCCATCAGTCTTTCCTTGGCAACCTGCGTGTTTTCACTGCTCCTGATGATGGAGATCACTTCGTCGATATAGTCAAGCGCCTTCAAAAGACCCTGTAAGATATGGTCTCTCTCCTCCGCCTTGTTCAGATCGTACCTGGTACGTCTGGTGACCACATCCTCCTGATGCTTTAAGTAGTGGTTCATCATGTCAAGGAGGCTCATCACCTTCGGCTCATTGTTTACCAGAGCCAGCATGATCACTCCGAAGGTATCCTGCAGCTGAGTGTGCTTATAGAGCTGGTTCAAGATCACATTGGCATTGGCATCCCGGCGCAGCTCGATCACAACTCTGACGCCCTCTCTGTTGGATTCATCCCTGATATCCGTTATACCGTCAATTTTCTTTAACTTGACCAGTTCGGCAATCTTGATGATCAGATTTGCCTTGTTTACCATGTAGGGAAGCTCAGTGGCAATGATCTGGCTCTTTCCGTTGGGAAGCGTCTCAATGTTGGTCACGGCACGCACTACGATTTTTCCCCTGCCTGTCCTGTAGGCCTCCTCACATCCTCTTGTGCCGAGGATCAGTCCGCCTGTGGGAAAATCCGGTGCCTTTACGATTTCCATCACCTCTTCGATGGAAGTTTCCCTGTTCTCCTCCACCTTATTGTCGATGATCTTTGTCACGGCCTTCGTTA
>CAYPSH010000203.1:0-3762 GCA_964413445.1 uncultured Acetatifactor sp. | reverse complement strand
ACATAAATTCTAGTAGGTGCAAGTAGGGTTTCTCCCAAAGTTGCTCCTAATTCATATCAATCAAATTTACGCCCGGCATTACGAGTCCCTGAGCAGGGGCGCGGACGATTCCCCCGAAAAACTGGAGCGGCTGCTCCGGGAGAGGAAAAAGCTGTACGAGAGGCATCCGGGGCTGGAGGGACGGGATCCGTATTATTCTCCGTTTTTAAATCATAACGGACTGGACACAGGCATCCGTCCGGCCTGGGAGACGGCGGGCAACCGGATGCAGAAGTGCGGGGGCACGGATAAGACCTCCGGACGGACAGAGGTGCATAAGACCGGAGGGGAGATGACTTCCGGGGCCTGTGTGACGTTGAGAGACAGCCGCCTGGATGAATGCCTGATGCTTCGGGTGGAGGACTGCCGCAACGGGGAGATCACAGGGTACGGTGTGGTGCTGGGAGATAATAACGCATGTTACGAAAAAACACTGCTCCTGTGGAAGCAGGAAGGTGCGGAAGAAAACGGTGAAACGCCGGGCAGCACAGCTCACGACGAGAGTGCGGAAGGAAAAGGATGCCGGACGGCACCGGACGGCGGTAAGGTCATCTGCGGCTGGAAGCTTGAGGGACAGTACCGGCCGGATCTGGCGGAGAATCTGCCCGACCAGAAAAATGTGGCTCTGTGCGGATTTTGGGTGAAACTGATGCCCGATGCGCTGCCCCAGGGGCGGTACCGCATCGGGATGCTTGCGCGAAACCGTGTGTCCGGGCTCAGGCTGGTGAACTGGAGCAGCCGGTTTGTGGAGACAGGAAAATAAGGGCGTGAAAGTGTTGCAGGCGACTTTCTGAACCGATGGGACGGCAGTGAACAGGAAAAGAAAATGAACAGAGGCAGGAGAACAGGGTAACGGAATGGAAGAGATAGATTACAGACAGGCATATGAACAGGAGCATTTGAAGTGTGCTGATCTGGCAGGTAGAATTGCCGATCTTGAGGCAAAGAATGAAGAACTGGAGTGGAAGCTGAACCGGATAAAGGACAATCCTCTCTGGAAGGCGAGTAAGCCCGCCAGGGACTGCATCCACTGGGCGATCCGTCAGAAGGACAGACTGAAAAACTGCGGCGGCATCAAGGGTGTTCTGCACAAGGTTGACTACAAAAAGAGAGAGCGTCAGGCCATGCGGCAGTTTGGCACGGACAGCTTTCCCTCGGCCCAACAGGCGGAGGCGGAGAGGAATACGGTCTTTCCCAATATGGTAAAGATCAGTATTCTGGTGCCTCTCTGGAACAACCAAAGAGAGTTTCAGACAGAAATGCTCGATTCTGTCATGAACCAGACTTACGCAAACTGGGAGCTGTGTCTGGCGGACGGCTCGGACGAGGAACACAGCTATATCGGGGACATCTGCAGGGAGTATGCCGAAAGGGCAGGCGGAAGGATCATCTACAGGCATCTGGAGAAAAACTGCGGCATTGCCGGAAATACCAACGCATGCCTCGCTATGGCGACAGGGGAATATATAGGGCTTCTGGATCAGGATGACATCCTGCATCCCAGTGTACTTTTTGAGTACGTGAAGGCGATCAATGAGCAGGGCGCGGATTATCTGTACTGTGATGAGACCACCTTTAAGAGCGGTGATATCAATCATATGCTCACCATGCATTTTAAGCCGGATTTCGCCCCGGACAACCTGCGCGCAAACAATTATATCTGTCATTTCAGCGTGTTCAGCCGCAGCCTTTTGGACGGAGATGAGCTCTTCCGCCCTAAATTTGACGGCAGCCAGGATCACGATATGATCCTGCGCCTCACAGACAATGCACACAAAATCGTTCATGTGCCGAGGCTGATGTACTACTGGCGCTCCCATTCGGGAAGCGTGGCCTCAGGCATCGAGGCGAAGCCCTACGCCATAGAGGCCGCCAGGGGAGCGGTGGCGGAGCATCTGGAAAAGCACGGCTTCGAGCACTTTAAGATCGAGAGCACCAGAGCCTTTGAGACAATCTTCCGCATCCGCTACCAGATCATCGGCACGCCGAAGATATCCATCGTCATTGCCAACAAGGATCACGCGGAGGACCTGCGCCGCTGCATCACCTCTATCACGGAGAAATCTACCTACGACAATTATGAGATCGTGATCGTGGAGAACAACAGCACCACCCGTGAGATCCGGGAGTATTACAGTGAGCTGCTGGGCTATGAGTATGAGGCGGCGCTGGCGGAGAGAAATCCTGACACAGCGAAAGATGCTTCTGCTGAAGTGCCCGGAAGGCCTTTAAAGAGCGGGGATAACAAAATAACAATTGTTACTTATCTGGGTGACTTTAACTATTCCGCAGTCAACAACCTCGGCGTCCGACATGCGACGGGAGAGTATATCCTGCTGTTGAACAACGATACAGAGGTGATCACCGTGAACTGGATGGAGGAGCTTCTCATGTATGCCCAGAGGGAGGATGTGGGAGCTGTGGGAGCAAAGCTGTACTACGGCGACAAGACCATCCAGCATGCCGGTGTGGTCATCGGTCTCGGCGCCCACCGCACGGCCGGACATACCCACTACAGGCAGCACAGGCAGAATCTGGGATATATGGGAAGGCTCTGCTATGCGCAGAATGTGTCGGCCGTCACCGGCGCCTGCCTGATGGTAAAGAAAAGTCTCTACCAGAAGGTACAGGGGCTGGACGAGGGCTTTGCGGTCTCCTTAAACGATGTGGATTTCTGCCTGAAGCTTCGGGAACTGGGGCTTTTGAACGTGTTTACCCCCTTTGCGGAGCTGTTTCACTATGAGTCGGTTTCCAGAGGTCTGGACGACAGCGGCGAGAAGGCGGAGCGCTACAACAGAGAGTCTGAAAGGTTCCGGGAAAAGTGGAAGAAGCAGCTTGCGGCAGGGGATCCGTATTACAATCCCAATTTTTCGCTTGACCGAAGTGACTTCTCTGTTAAAGTCCATACGTCAGAGGATTAAATCTGTATATGAATTTTGTGGATGACGAGGTGTAAAAGAAAATATTTATCTCTTAAAATGGGAGTATTGACCATAATTTTCTGGAATAATTGAAAGTTGTATGGTAAAATAACCAAAGAACAATTATGTATAAGGAGGTAGATCGAGATGGGTTTTATGGAAGAATTTCAATTCTGGCTGAACGACGATTATTTTGATCAGGCTACAAAGGATGAACTGCTTGCCATCCGCAATAATGAGGGCGAGATCGAGGAGCGCTTTTACAAGGAACTGGAATTCGGAACCGGCGGACTGAGAGGGATCATCGGTGCAGGTACCAACCGCATGAACATTTACACGGTCCGCAAGGCGACACAGGGGCTGGCGAACTTTATCATCAAGCAGGGCACTCAGGCAAAGGGTGTTGCCATCGCTTATGACTCAAGGAGGATGTCCCCTGAATTCGCCGATGTCGCAGGCTTATGTCTTGCTGCCAACGGCATCAAGGCTTATGTGTTTGAATCCCTGAGACCGACGCCGGAGCTTTCCTTCGCACTCCGCACCCTTGGCTGTACGGCAGGTATTGTGGTGACTGCAAGCCACAACCCTCCTGAGTATAACGGCTACAAGGTTTACTGGGAGGACGGCGCGCAGGTGACAGCGCCCAAGGACAGGCAGATCATCGACGAAGTGAAGGCGATCAAGGATTTCCATGACTGCAAGACCATGGAGAAGGATGCTGCCATCGCTGCAGGGCTCTATGAGACGATCGGCAAGGAGATCGACGACAAGTACATGGCGGAGCTGAAGAAGCAGATCATCC
>CAYPSH010000202.1:0-3765 GCA_964413445.1 uncultured Acetatifactor sp. | reverse complement strand
GCGTAGTATTGGATTGTCTTATTAGACAAAATCGCCATATATTTGCTCTGCAGCACAGCCCCAGAACACCTTGTAGTCAAAGGCGTCATTGTGTTTTTCCAGAAGCTCCACAGCCTCCGTGTAGGTCACATGGCCGAAGTCGGAATTGGCCACATGCTCCAGGCGCTCGATCAGCCCCTTGTCCACGTACTGATTGAAGAAGGCCATCTCCTCCGGCGCATTCTCCAGCACATACCGGATGACATACTTCAGCATGCTCTCCGCAAGCAGCATGTCGTCCTTTAAGTCCGCGAAGGCCATCTCCGGCTCGATCATCCAAAACTCTGCGGCATGGCGCGTCGTGTTGGAATTCTCCGCGCGGAAGGTAGGGCCGAAGGTATACACATTCTTAAACGCAAAAGCGTATGTCTCCACATTCAGCTGTCCGCTGACGGTCAGGTTGGTGGGCTTTCCGAAGAAGTCCTTGCTGTAATCCACCTTTCCGTCCTCCGTCCTGGGGATATTGTTTAGATCCAGGGTTGTCACCTGGAACATCTCACCTGCGCCCTCGCAGTCACTTCCGGTGATCAGGGGCGTATGCACATAGACAAAGCCTCTCTCCATAAAGAAGCTGTGGATGGCGTAAGCGATCAGGGAGCGGACGCGGAACACCGCCTGAAAAGTGTTCGTCCTGGGGCGGAGATGGGAAATGGTGCGCAGATACTCAAAGCTGTGGCGCTTTTTCTGCAGCGGGTAATCCGCAGTGGAGATTCCCTCCACAGCCACCTCCTGCGCCTGCATCTCAAAGGGCTGCTTGGCATTCGGCGTCTCCACGATGGTTCCGGTGATCACCAGAGCCGCGCCCACGTTCATCTTGCATAATTCCTGAAAATTGGGAAGTTTTTCTCCGTACACCACCTGCAGAGGTTCAAAAAAGGTGCCGTCGTTGATCACCAGAAATCCAAAATTTTTGGAATCTCTGTTGCTTCTGACCCAGCCGCCTACAGTGACCTCTTTTCCCACGTAAGCCTCCCTGTTGCGATAGAGCTCTCTTATGTCTGTCAGTTCCATTTTTTCCTCATTTCCGCACCTTTCGTGCTGTGCTGCGACACACATATTTTTCACCGGTTCGCAAATTTTTCCGGATTTATTTCAGGAAAATGCTTGATCGATCAGCATTTCCTTAGATTAGATCTGATTTTCTCTCAGATAGTCCAGTACCTTTTCATTCATGAAGTAATTGCGGTATTCTTCCCTGCTGTAATCCCCCAGGAATTCCTCGATGCTGCTGTAGCCGCCCTGATCCGCGTAGGACTGCAGGCTGGCTTCCAGCTCCTCGTCATCCACGGCAAGCCCCTCTCTGTTTGCAACCGCCTGCAGAGCGATATCCTGCCTCACCATATCCTCCACATAGGTGTCCACATACTCCTCACAGGTCATGCCGTAAAAATAGGTGGTGTAGGTATCCGCCGCAATGCCGTACTGCTCTGCGGAGTACTCTACATTGCGGGTGAGGATCGTCTTGTAGGAATCCACCATATAGGAGGGCAGCTCCTGAAAAACACTATTCGCCACAAGGCTGTTCAGCAGTTCGCTCTCCATCTCGTCCTGTGCGTCCTCCTCAAGGAGTTCGTACAGATAATCCTTCAGCTGTGCGACTGTGGTCACGTTCAGGCTTTCCAGGCCCATGTTCTGTACCACCTCGTCCCGCATCTCCTCCTCATTTCCGGGGATCACGTAATTCACGGTCACAGTAAACACGGTTTCCTTGCCCGCCAGGTCCGCATTGCTGTAGGACTCAGGGAAGGTCAGGTTCAGATCCACTGTCTCTCCGGGCATAACGCCTATCAGCCCCTCCTCAAAGCCATCGATAAACTGGCCGCTGCCGATCGTAAGCGCCGCCCCCTGGTCCGTTCCGCCGTCAAAGGCAACTCCGTCGAGCTTTCCCTCATAGTCAATGTTTACGGTATCCCCTTCTTCCACGGCACGGTCCACCGCCGCCAGCTCCTCTGTGGCATAATTCGCATACACACTTGTCAGCCAGTCCCGCCATTCATCCTCGTCCACGCCGTAGTCCTCTGCGGACACCTCCAGATTGTTGTAATCTCCCAGCGTGACATACTTGTCCACATCCATCTGATACAGAGGCAGCTCCTTTTCGGCTCCGCACCCTCCAAGGATCGCGGCTGCAGATAACAGAGCGGCTGCGCCAAACATCTTTTTTCTCATACTTTCCTCATTTCCGTTTTTTTATATTTCTTTTTTCTCAAATAAGGTCATTTGGCCATCCGGCCGTCTTCCATCTCAAATAAGGTCATTTTAACATAGAATATTTTTTTTTACAATGATACGTTCCTATGATTTTGACACAAAATCTGTTGCTTACAGGCAGGAGCTTGTGTTAAAATAATCATGAATCAATTGTTTTTAGGAGGCTTATAAATATGAAAGCATGGATCGTTGTACTGATCGTTGTCGCAGTACTTGCCGCCATTATCGCGGTATTATATTTTCTCGGAAAGAAAGCACAGAAAAAACAAGCCGAGCAGCAGGAAATCTTAAACGCCAACAAGCAGACCGTTTCTATGCTGATCATCGACAAAAAACGGATGAAGCTCAAGGATGCCGGACTGCCCGCGATTGTCCTGGAGCAGACTCCCAAGGCCATGCGCGGTTCCAAGCTGCCGATCGTCAAGGCAAAGGTGGGACCCCAGATCATGTCCCTGATCTGTGATGAGAAAATCTTTGACTCCGTTCCGGTGAAGAAGGAAGTAAAGGCAGTTGTCAGCGGTATCTACGTTCTCGATGTAAAGGGGCTCCACGGCAAGGTCGAGGTGCAGCCCGTCAAGAAGAGCCGCTTCAAGAGAGCGCTTGAGGCCGCTCAGGAAAAGGCCGGTGCAAAGCCGTTGAAGTAGGCCGCTCAGCTTTCGGCCGCGATCACGATCTCGCACTCTGACAGCACTGTCTCCCCGTCCGTCAGCGCATAGCGGGCGCGGATCTCGATCCACTCCCCGGACCGGACACAGGAGACAGCGCTGGTCATCACCCCAAGCTTCAGGATTCCGTAGGGGGTAGCGTAATCCGTCATATGGGTCCTTCCCCTTTCAAAGACCATCCGGGCGCTCACAGCGCCCTTTTTTGTTATCTCCATCTGTCCGTCCCAAAAGGCGATCCGGTTTTTCACCGCGCCCGCATCCGGCGTCTCCTCCTCATAGAGAAGATAAAGCTTTCCGCCTCTCTCGAAAAACTCTCCCGGGGAGGCAGTCTCTGTCACCGCCTCATTCCCCGCCTCATCCCACTGGATACCGCGGACGGTGATACGCACCTGTCTTTCCACTGTCACACCTCTCTAATACTCCTCTATGTTGATGGTCTTCGCCGATAGTATCCCGTACTTGATGATAGAGTTGGCAAACCGCACAAACTTTTCCGCCTTGTCGCTGACATAAAACCGGTAGCGGTCGCTGCCGAGTCCGGGCGCCTCCTCATTGAGCAGATCCATCGTCTTCAACATTTCCTTCAGTTCAACCGCCGTCTCATAAGCGGGATTGACCAGGGTCACCTTCTCCCCCATGATCCGGCCCAGAGTGGAACGGATGAGCGGGTAGTGGGTACATCCCAGGATCAGGGTGTCAATATCAATATCGATGAGCTCCGCCAGATATCTCCTGGCGATCTCCTCCGTCACAGGGTCCTCCAGAAGTCCCTCCTCCACCAGAGGGACAAACAGGGGACATGCCTTTCCGTATATGGTCACATCCCGGTTCAGTTCTTTTATGTACTCGG